>JASLBT010000248.1 GCA_030146445.1 Segetibacter sp.
TCCTTGCGGAACGTGAGCTCAAAATAAAAAAAAAGGGCTCCTCCGTAGAAACGGAGCAGCCTCTAACGATTGCTTGCCATATGAAAAAGTTACAATAATATTTTCAATTTCGGGATTGAACGATATATTTGCATACTATCGATTTTGGCCTCTAACATTGCTTCTAACGCTTGCTTGCCATTTTCCCCCGCTTTTGATTACAGAGTAAAAGTACGCCCCACATCATTTCAATATAATCAACTTCTTTCTTCATTTATTATCGCAAACAGCATCCGTTCAGGCGAAACCCGCACCTGTATTGTATTGTACACCGATGAGTTAATGATCTCCAAGGTGAGAACGCTCCGCTAAATTTTTATGCATAGTTGCATTTCACCTCACTTATTCTGTTTTTTATACTTAAACGTGCTAACTAATTGATTTTGTCCTTAAAAAATAACGTATAGAATTCATATTAATGTAACACGAATTATTTAATTTATTGCTTTGTGCGTTTACATGAGGTTGATCAATGGAATCAGCCCAAACCAAAGAATGTAACTCAAAGCGGCGACTAACAATCCGTCGATGCGGCTTGGGGGCGTGGGATTACGGAGGTATTTTGATAAGAGATAAACAATCAGAAGGGCATGTGGAATAACAAAAAAGAGCAGGTTAGTAAAAGCACTTTCTTGGACTTCAAACAACTGGTAAACAACGACCAGCATCGCCGCCGTTAACGTAAAAACAATGGCAAGCCGCACCACGCTTCTTTTGCCCAGCAGAACGGCTAGGGTATTTTTGGACACCGACTTATCGGCATCATGGTCGGGAATACCCGCCAGCATGATACTCGGCAAGACACTAAGGAACAGGGGAAGACTTAACAGCCATGGAAATTGATCAGCCACCCTCCCGCCCTGGAAGATGTATCCACAAATAATTACGGCGAAACTGTGGGTAAAAGCAACTGTTGCCTCACCTAACCCGCGGTATGATAAGCGCAGGGGCGGAACCGTATAACCAATCGTAATCACGGTAAGCGCAAAACACGTTATCATCATTGTTGAAAAAGCACCCCTTGCTTCCGACAGTACTAAGGCAAGCGCACCAAAACAAAGCCCCAAGGCGATCATAATGCCATACCTGACTTCTTTTTGGCTTAGAAGTTTGTCGACCATGACTCGGGAGCCTCCGGAAAACGGACTGAAATACCGGTTTTGAACATCAGATGGAAAATCAACATAGTCATTTGACAACACGGTTACCAGTTCCAGCAGAAAAAGCCATAGATAGCCTATCCAGAAAATAAGTGGGCTGAAGCCGTATCCCATTTGCCCGGCGGCGACAGCACCGGCGGCATATGCAATAAAGGTCATGGGATAAAACTGAAAACGAATTGCCTTAAACCATGCCTGAGCTTTTATACTAAACTTCTTAAAAGGCGACAGGGCGCCAGACTTTAGCTGGGCGCCCAGCTGATAGGTCTTTTCCAGCCATATCTTTCTTTCATGTTCGCCAGCCGATTTTACCGGTCCGAAAATCACGTTTTTCAACATCGAGAACCCGCAAAAGCCTAATGTAGCGCGTCGCATCGCGTTGTTGCCGGGGGCGCGGTATATAAAATTGTACACGAGTTTCGGGGTGTCCATTGTTGTGATGAGTTGGGCAGTTTTCCCCCGCAACAAGGGCGCATAACCGGTGCCGCCCTCAATGTCATCAAAAGCAAATCCCGACGTAAATACCCGGTCGATAAATCCCTTTAATATAGCAGGCATTGTTCCCCACCATGTGGGATAGATAAAAACCAGGTGATCTGCCCAGGCTATTAACTGCTGTGCACGAACCAGGCATGGTTCCATAAACTGGGCGTTGGGTGAGCGATGCAGCACGTCTGGCTCAAAGGAGATGGCATAAAGGTCAATTTTTTCTACAACCGCACCTGCCGCAGTGGCTCCGGCTTCATAACGTTCGCTTAAAGCAGCGGAGAAACTTCCCTCCCTGGGATGACCATTGATCACCAACACCTTTAGACCGATGCCTTGCAAGTTATTCCTGCTCATATATTGCAAATTCGACGATTTATAAATCCAGCCAGATTTGAACCATCCTCTTGCAATAATCAGGCAACCCCGACACGTTAACTGAACAGGTATGCTATGTCGTCCTCATCAAGTGACTTCATGAATCCCTCATCATCAGCAACCAACTGGTCGGAAAGCTTCTTTTTCCTTTGCTGTAGTCCGAGAATCTTTTCTTCAATAGTATCCTTGCAGACGACTTTATACGCAAAAACCTTTTTGGTTTGGCCAATCCGGTGGGTTCTATCGATGGCCTGTTGTTCAACGGCGGTGTTCCACCAGGGATCAAAAAGGAACACATAGTCTGCAGACGTTAGCGTGAGACCGGTATTTCCTGCTTTAAGACTAATCAGGAATAAATTTGTTGAATTGTCTTCATGCTGAAAGGCATTAACCATGGCAAGCCTTTTTTCTGGTGGCGTCTGCCCATCGAAGTGATAGTAAGAAATGCCCTGCCTGTCGCACTCGCCAGCCAGGAGCTTCAACATACTGCTGAATTGTGAAAACACCAGTGCTTTGTGTTTACCAAGAACATTTTTCAGTTCCGAAATCAATACTTCCGTTTTCACGGAATCAGTGCACCCATGTTGTTCCACAGCTGGAAGCAACAATGGGGAATTACAAATCTGCCTCAGCTTCATAATCCCTTGCAAGACCGCCAGTTTGCTTTTGTTTAGTCCATTGCTTTTGATGTTCAGGAAAATGTTTCCACGCACCTGGTCTTTGATTTCATTATAGAGTTCTTTCTGGCTGCCGCTCATATTGCACCATAAAACGATCTCCGTTTTTCCCGGCAGGTCTTTCGCAACTTGTTCTTTTGTTCGTCGTAATATAAAAGGAGCGGTAAGTTTTCGAAGTGCCAGGATTTTATCTTCATCCTGGTACCTGTCGATCGCGTCGGCGTATTCTTTCTTGAAAAATTCCCTGCTTCCGAACATACCAGGGAGTGAAAAGTTCAATTGAGAATAGAGGTCGAAGGTGTTGTTTACTACGGGCGTCCCGCTCAGGGCTATCCGGCTCGCAGCATTTATCTGGTTTACCGCCGTGGTAATTTGCGCGGAAGGATTCTTAATGTTGTGGCTTTCATCGATCACTGCGACCCCATATTCCTGGGCCGACAGCATTTCAACGTCCGATCTTAGTGTTCCATAGCTGGTGATAATTACCTGCTTGCCACTCTTCAGCACCTCTTTGTCCCGGGAAGTCCCGTGATAAACCACACTGGTGATTCCAGGACTAAACTTCTGCAGTTCCTGCTGCCAGTTGTAAATAAGGGAGGAAGGTGAAACAATAAGATTGATCGAGGTTGGATTTCGGTGAATGTAATAAGCCAGGAAACATATGGTTTGAAGTGTTTTACCCAACCCCATATCATCTGCCAGGCAGCCGCCTGCTCCTGCTTCAGCCAAAAGCGTGAGCCACTCGAAACCCTTTTGCTGGTACGGGCGGAGGGTAGCCTGAACACTTACGGGCAACTCGTAAATTGGTTCAGTTCCCTCCTGCCACTGCTTCCATTTCTCCCACCATATTTTTTTCATCAGCGGCTGCAGCACCGTGCCGCGGCTGTTGCCGGACTCGGCAGCAATTGCCATGAAACGGGTAACACTAACCCGGTCTTTCTGTATTTTTCCATGTTTTACTATGGCTGCATATTGTCCCAGCCATTCTTCACCAAGTATGCCAAGGCTGGAGTCTTTTAACATCACGGCCTTCTGCCCTGCAAGCAACATTTTCTGCAAAATGGTTAGTGAGAGTGCCTCCTTACCGAACATCACCTGCATTTCCAGCTCAACCCGGCTGCCCTCCTCTTTGATCACTTTCACCATTGTTTCCGGCTTGAAGGAAGAATACCTGAAGTGGTGTAGCATATCCATGCCTACCAGTTCTATCCCTGCTTCAAGCATCTTATGAAACGATTTCAGAAACCATTGCTTTTTTTGTGCCTCCGCAAACGACACATAAAAGTAACCGTTTCGTTGCTGTAGAAAATTAGGGTGAAAAGACGCCAGTTCGTTAAGAAAAGCGGCTTCGGTTTCCTTGTCGCGCACAATTACATATTCCTCACCATCGACTACTGTTTCAAAGGTCGGCCTCCAGGGAGCTTCTACGATAAATCCATCGTAAACCCACTGCGGGGTAAACATCAAAAAAGCGTTGTTGAGCTCACTGAGCAGCACCCGGTTTTGTGGCTTTAGCTGCACTTCCTTTTTTGAAAAGAGCTCATTGCGGTTAACCGGGTAGTCCTCCTCCAGTTTCTTCAAAATTTGTTGCGAAAAAGCTACAGGGTCAAAAGAGTATTGTGACAGATTTGCTTCCTCAATCCAGTCAAGCGTCTGCACGTCTTTGAAAGACAGCATAAAGTATTCGTTAGCACTTTCCAACAAAAACCGGTAACGCGTAAACCGATCAATGGGGTAAGCAAACCCATTGATAAGTACGTGGATCCTTAATAACAGCCTGTCTGCATCTTTAACTACGTCAAAACTCAGTGAACATGGATAACTGCTGAAAGTACAAGGGGCTGTCTTAAATTTTTTACCTTCAACAGCTGTTCTATGGTACCATTTCAGCGTGTTTGAAAACGGCTTTAACCTGTTAAAAAGGTCATTGTAATGGCGGGTAATTGATCGTTCCATATACACCTCTTTTGAAACGCCGGCCTTTTGGGTCGCCAATTTTTTACCGATGTCCTGTTCCGCCATCATTAGGTGATCGGAGGTAAAACGTACCAGTGCATCTTTGCAAGCCGGTGACACATGCTTGTATGCATTTCTTAGCTCGCCGGTGGTCAATTCATTTACTTCGTAGTCGATGCCCTTAGCTGACCGGCTGATGTGAAGTGACCGGATGGGTTCATGCCCCCGATTAAGGTGTTCAGGTAGAAGCAATAAGGCCACTTTCTTTTCAATTTTCTCAGCTGTTTTCATTCGATCCCTTTGTGTCGCAAACATAATAGATGGTGGTGGCAGCGTGGGGTATTAACAGCAAAAGATATACACATCAACCCAGACGTAAGGTGGATAACAATATCGAAGTTTTCGGCTCGGAATCAGCGTCGTTTACTTATGCTTTTTGAAGATACCCGGCGAATAGCATGTTGCCGTACATGTAAGTGACCGGTCAACAGGTCCGCCGCAGTTTACAACGACGCTCAACAAAATTCCTGAAACTCGTAAACTGAATTAGCTTTCATATATCCGGCGCTGGAACGTTACACATCCGCTGCCAACTGACCTGAAGCGAACTGTGATTTGAGAACAAGGCAGTACATTTAAATATTATTCATCACCTCAACTGTACCAATGAAAACGCTGTTCATCATCCTGACCATTATCACTTCAGGCGGCTCTGTATATGCACAAACCGATCAGCAGGCTATCCGTACCCTTATGCAAATGCAGGAAAAAGCCTGGAACCACGGCGATATAAATGGCTTTATGGAAGGTTATCTAAAATCGGATAGTATGCTGTTTGTAGGGAGCAAAGGACCAACTTATGGCTGGAAGACTACCCTGGAACATTACAAAAAGGGATATCCCGACACAGCCGCAATGGGTAAGCTTCATTTCGATATTCTCCAAATCAAACCGTTAGCAGGGCCCTACTATTTTGTGCTTGGAAAATGGCAACTGACGAGAACCGTTGGGAATGTAGGGGGTTATTACACTTTACTTTTTCAAAAGATCAATAACCGGTTTTACATCATTGCAGATCACAGCAGCTAGCCGGAAATCTCAAAAACATTCTACTAAAATCGGGGAGAAATTTACGCTGCCAGGTTCTTCCCCGGATATATTTACAGCTCTCATACCAGCATCCCGACATATGAATAATCAGCGCATACTCGCATTTAGCAGTTCGAGAGTCGGCAGCTCCGGCTACCTCGAATTTGCCGCGCCGGAAATAAAAGAATTTTTGGGAAATCATTCCCGGAACATTGCATTCATCCCTTTTGCATCTGTAACCAACGATTATGAGAACTATTACTCAATGGTACAGGAGGGGCTACAACAAACAGGATACAGTATTGAGCTGGTAAAACCCTGGGAAGCAAAGGCGGTGATATCTCGTTGCGACGCAATTATGGTTGGCGGTGGCAATACGTTTAAACTGATTCACGACTTGTATGCTCAAGACCTTGTAGAATTCGTGAAAATGAAGGTAGCCCAGGGCATTCCGTACATTGGCTGGAGTGCAGGCGCTAACATTGCCGGTGCAACGATATGCACGACCAACGATATGCCCATCATTCAACCCCCGAGCTTTGCGGGCTTCCGATTCCTGCCCTTCCAGCTTAACCCGCACTACATCAACCAAACTGTTGAAGGTCACAATGGTGAAACCCGTGATGAACGGCTAACCGAGTTCACGCAATTAAATCACGGGGTGCCGGTGGTGGGCCTGCCTGAAGGAAGCCTGTTAAAACTTGAAGCAGGAAAAGTCTGGTATAGGGGTCAATCTCCTGCGGTGCTGTTTGTATTCAAAGACGGCCGAACTGAACGAAAAGAGATCGTACCGGATACTGACCTGACCTTTCTGATGTAGCAGTGAAGATGGAATTACTAAGGCAACCGGCTGTCCATGCCTAATAAAAGCTGTTTGCGTCTTCTGAGTTTAACTGGATGAAGTCAGGAGTACGAACGTAATTGCTGTTATAGCGAAAACGGATGTTTCCCTTGAAACTGATTTTAAAAGAATTCATATCCTGGGCCCTGCGCGGAAAAAATACAAACCTTATTTCGGATGTACCAAAAACCAGGTTTTCGTTACGCGTCCGAATGCCACCGCCTACCCCGGTATACAGGTCAGACTTAAATATCTTATCGTCATCAGCCGTCAGTAAAGAAGCATCAGCAAACACAAAAGGCGCCATCTGAAAACCAAAAAGTTTATACTTCAGAAAAACAAAGGTTTCGGTGTATAAGCTTAATCGTTGCCGCCCGATCAGCGAATCCGCGGTCAGATGGCGGACACCCATGCCGTTATTTATCCTTAGTGGTTCATTTACCACCCGGTTCGAAAGTCGCGTAAAACTTAGCTTAATGTACTCCCGCATCTTTATGTTTCGATGGGTATATAACCTGCTGTATAAACTACCACCCACTATCAGGCTTGCATCTTCAAGCCTTTTGCGGTAGGGGAAAAAACCCGACCGAAAAAACGTCTGGAGGAAGCTGCCATTTGGCCGAACCACGTAGCGGTTTGCGTTTATTCCGAAATATGGGCGGCTAAGATCCATTTGCTTATACCAGCCTGCGGTCAGTGCAATGTTATAGCCAAATGGTACGTCTTCAGTAGTACCAAATCCATAGAGATAGTTGGTCTTATAAAACTCCTGCCTGAAAAAGGTTACTTCACCTAGAAGAGCCTGTTTGTTATTGTAGAACGGATCGAAACTTTTGCCTACCTGGAACGGTAACTGGTGAAAGTCGTTCTGAAAGTATCGTAATGCTGCGAAGGTGCGGTTCAGACTCTTATGGTCTGTAAGCAGCTTCTTAACACCAATATTGTAGCCAAACCAAATGTCGGTATACGTATTCTGGTATTTGTAAAATGAGCTGTCCGGCTTTGTAAAAGTATTGTAAGACTCGTCGAAGTTGATCTGCAAGCCACCGGCTGCTCTTGTATACGCTGACACCAGTGGCCGCTGCAACCTTAGGTAAATTGAACGAACCCCCTCGTCTCCCTGCCTGTCCGGGTAGATTTCGGTATACCCTATTGTGGCATTTACGAAACTATGGAGGATGCTGTTTTTCGAATAAAGCAGATCGTAACCAAAGGTTGGGCGACGGCGTTGATCGATTAACGCGGACAGTTGTATTTTTTGACCTGCACCAGCGAGATTGTTCTCCGAGATCTTGAATTTCTGGCGCTTTGCACTGTTTAATTCCAGTGAGCCTGTGATACTAAACAGGTCTTTTGTGATAACCTCGAGATCTACGGAGTCTTTTGATCCGGGAATAGGTTTAGCGATTATCCTGACGTCCTGGATAAAGTCGAGCGTCCGCAAGTGGCGTTCGTTGTCGGCAACCAAAAAACGGTTCAACCGGCTGCCTTCTTTTATAAACAGGTTATCGCGGATCACCCAGTCCCAGGTATCGGTATGTAAGGCATTAAGGAGCCTTGTGCCATAATACTGGATTACTTTGGAAGTGTCGGTAAAAACCTTCTCAAATCCAAGCTCGCGAATATTGATCTTCCGGATTACTTTGCCCTCATAGTTGATGTATGGGCGTTCGCTTTTGTTGTAAATAACGGTTGCTTTAATCACGCTGTCTTTTTTGGTAACCGTTACCGAGCGCATTGCTTTCTGAAAGATGTTGTGGAGAAATCGTTTTCGGGTAGGCGGATCTTTTGGATCGATCTTCTGCCCGGTTGCTTGTAATAAAAAGAAGAAACCAGACGATAAAAAAAGAAGATATATGGCCTTGGTACGCATGTAATCATCGATGGTTTTCCTGGGTAAACAGGATGATAACGAATAAGTTACATAAGAATCATACCAGATTGGAGTACGGGTTAGCCGCAATATTTGCTACCTAAACAACAACACAGTCAACCCTCCAATAGCTGTATTGATAGCATTTACAGCATTGTTGGTTAACAGGTGTTTTCTTTCCAGGGTAGCACCAAGCAAAGAATCGACAAAGTTCCCGGCCGTTCCAGCTATTAGTATCCCCAAAAAGTGCGCCGCCGGTGCCTTTGCGAGGGACATATAAGAAAGGCCGATCAAACAACTTCCGAAGATGCCGGCAACCGTGCCTTCCAGGCTAATTACCCCGTTTGAACCAGCTCTATCCCTTTTGAAGGTAAGAATGTTGTAAAATCTTTGTCCTTTTACCATCCCAATCTCCGACGACAAAGTATCGGCAGCGGCTGCAGACAAACTGCCCGCAATCATCAGTAACAGGCCCTCCCGAAAGTCGGGCAGCATAAAAGCAATTAATCCGGCAAGAGCGGCTACCCCGCCATTTGCAAACACCTGGCCGGCGGTTCTGCCTCCTGTGTTCACCTCTGTAGGGTCAATAGATTGTTTCAAGGATTTCTTCCACGAAGTTGCTGCTGTTCCGATGATGAAAAAAGTAGCCAGCATTGCAATGCCGGTATACTGTGCGCCCAGGTACACCAGGAAGCCGGTAAAGCCTGCGGCAAAACCGCCCAATGGCGTAAGCTTATGCATACGTACGGTTACATATACAGCTATTGCAAGAATGAGAACTGCTCCCAGGTAATGAAACATCGGGCAACTAAAGTAAGTGGTTTCGCCCAGTGCGGCCTATGCATTCCCGCTTATCTACAAAAGCACGCATCGATAAAAAATGAAAACACCTTAAAACAGGAAGAGGTCCGCGAGTACAAAGCAGGCAAATACAATACTGGCAATTCCATTTGCCGTCATAAAGGCCAGGTTCACCCGCCTTAGGTCATTGGGCTTCACGATTGCGTGTTGATAGATAAGCATTCCTGAAAAAATTGCTGCACCAAACCAGTAAAGTATACCGAAACTGCCCATCAATCCGGCAGCTATAACGAGTGCGGCACTTAGAAAATGGAGCAGTTCTGAAACATGTAGTGCATTTTTCTTACCCAGCACTGCGGGAATTGAATAAAGGTTGTTCGCTTTATCAAACTCAACGTCCTGCAACGCATAAATGATATCGAAGCCGCTTACCCAGAACAATACCGTAAAGGAAAATAAGACCGGGAGTAAATCGAACCTGCCCGTAACCGCCAGGTAAGCCCCTATTGGCGCCAGGGACAGTCCAAGCCCAAGCACGAGGTGGCATAACGGGGTAAACCGTTTGGTATAACTGTAAAACAAAATGATAAAGAGCGCTACAGGGCTCAGGTAAAAACAAATTGGATTGATAAGCCAGGTGCATGCAATAAAGATGATACAATTGATGATCACAAAAATCAAGGCATGGTTTGCCGACACAATGCCAGCGGGAATCTCGCGGATAGCAGTTCGCGGATTCTTTGCATCAAAGTTTTTATCCAGCCAGCGATTAAACGCCATAGCGGCGCTCCGTGCGGTAACCATACAAAGCAGTACAAGGGCGAAACGAATAGCGATCTCCGAGGCGGTGGCAGGCAGGTTATTGTACCTGGCAATTAATGATGGGGGAAATACCTCGGTGTGCCACCTGGGTTGGGT
>JASLBT010000387.1 GCA_030146445.1 Segetibacter sp.
GTTCATGTTTCACGCAGCAAAGTACGGATTTAAGATGGCCAATTCTCTTGGCCTTGAAAACTGGGTAAATGTATACCGTGGCGATCTTGGGATAGCTTTATCCGATACTTATACCACTGATGTCTTCTTTAGATCTTTTGATAAAAAGTTTGGAAAATTATTCGACGGGGTTCGGCACGACAGCGGTGACCCATTGACCTTTGCTGCCAAAACAATTGATCATTATAAAAGTTTAGGGATTAACCCCATTTCAAAAACCATCATCTTCTCAGATGCCCTTAATTACGGGAAGGTCGACCGGATCGCAGATTTCTGTAAAGGGAAGATTGGTTTTTCTTTTGGCATTGGAACTAACTTTACGAACGATGTCGGCGTTAAACCGATGAACGTTGTAATGAAACTTATTGCAGCATTTCCGGAAAATGATGCATGGATACCCGTTGTTAAACTTTCAGACGAGAGCGGCAAGGTCACCGGCGATCCCGAAATGATCGGTCTTGCAAAGCAGTTGCTTCAACTCGCGTAATTAGTAGTCAACAGAGTCGAATACGCTGGAGTGAACGATAGGTTTTTCAAGGTCAAACTTGTCGTTGATACCCGTGATGATTTCTGCTATCCATTTAGGTGAATATGGCGAGATGTAGATCTTTTCGATCAGCACATTGAGGTCGGCATTGATGAATACCCCGTTATAAATCCCCTGCTCTTCCCAGCACATCTCATTATCCTCGCCATCAGAGATAACATAACAACAGCGTACTTCATTTTCATATTCATATAGAGAACGCTTTCGAAGAAAAGGAATAAGTGAATTCCCAAAGGGAATATGTTCCGCTTTTTCGTTGTAGTAATTAACCTTACCGATGTGAATGGCTTTGTCCGTTATTTTAAAGGACTCTATGAGTCGCTTACACGTAGTTTGAATGGCTACACCATAGTTGCCCTTAGCGTAAATGTTCCACATGGCGTAATTTTCAGCGTTGTTACTGTGCCAGCTGCTGATCGTTACCGAATTCCGCATTTCATTGTGTTCTTTCGCAAGCCTTTCCACCTCTTCCCGGGCGATAGCCGATGTATGGTCGTGTACCTGGGTAAGTGTTTTTTTACGTAGCTCGTGGTAGATCTGCTTCTTACTCCTTTTTGTAATCATGCCTTCGAAAGGATCCTCGAACCGGTCGGCCCTGTTAAAAAATAATTTCTGCTTCAGCAGCAGGTCAAGGTATCTTGGAATGTCCTGGTATCGCCATAAAATCGTATCCTCCTCAGGCAATTCAAACTCGGGGTGTTGTTCAAACATAATCTCCTCTCTTTTTAACACACCCGCATGGATTTAAAATGCATGCCAGCCATTAAGTTATTTCATGATATCACCTTACGACTCCGGTTCAAACCGCGTGCAAAAGCATAGGGCTGCTCATGCGTAAAAGGGGAAAAACGCTAATTGATTGTACCACAATAACGTTGCACACGAACTACAGCCCGGCGGGCATACCATAAAACCTGTCGGCAGAAACTTCATTGCGGTTAATTTGAAAAGCTCTTGGAGTAGAACATTTCGCCGGCCGGATTTATGCTTACAATCTTACCTATTTTGATCACGATTGATTTAAAAAAGAGTTGATACGCTTAGGTCCAATATAAGATCTTCGCTTTTGGAAAACGTGCACCTATTTCCCTGTAGAAAAGCGATCTTAATTGCGTCATCATTTCATTTGTATACACATATTTGCTTCCGCCAAACTTGTTCCGCTTTACCGACCGGCTCTCTTCATCCATCTCCAGTTTTGTATTGGGGTACCAACCCAACAGCACCTCCTTTGATCCCGGGGTAAAGCGGTGTGTAATTAACTCAAAGGTCAGGTCAGTATCAAAATCAAGCTGCTGCTGTAATTGTTCAAGCATGTCGGTATATGCTGCTTGCCAGCCTTCTATCGGCATAATCGGCGCTAACACAACCCCGATCGGGTAGGCACCACCGCCTCGTGCCCGCGGCAGTGCAAGTTTCCGCAGAGCAGCGATTCTTTGCCCGATACTTGTTGTTCCCCCTTCCAGCCGGCGGGAAATTACCGGCGCATTCAAACTGATCCGCCAGCGGGTATGTGCATTATGGTCGAGGTCGAGCAATGGATCAACTGCATCGAATTTGGTGGTAAATCGCAGGTGACAATCCTTTTGTCGGCCAAAAAACCGTATACTTTCGGAAAGACTGCCGGTGAGGTGTTCAATGCCAAGAGGATCGGTATAACAACTTGCTTCAAACGAGGTCACCTTGCCGGAAAGGCGATAGTTAACCGTTTGTTGTAAAATGAGTGGCAGGTTAGCAAAAACCCTGATCGCAGGCGGCCCCTGGAGACTGCCCGCGAGATAACAATATTGGCAGTGGGCAGGACATCCTTCAGCAAGGTTAAACTGAAAATCTGCGGAAGGTGGAATGGGCCGGAACTTAAAGGCTGAAGGTGGCGCCTGTACAACGGCAAGGGTGTTTTTCGCGATCTTGTATGTCTCGCGTTCGGTTTCACCCCGTAGACCGGTTATGCGGTTCGTTTTAAGCAGCTCGACGCGAAGGTTCATATTGGATACCCGTTCGAGGATCGCTTTCCCGAATGGTTCTTCCAAAGCACCGGGAGTAAACAATACACGTTGAGGAAGCCAGAGTTTTCCTGGCTTTTCAATTGTAGATTGTGTTGTTGGGGTAATCTGCAGGTCGTCGGTTAACATAAGCTATCAACAATAACCGATGGTTAATGGTTATAAAATCAGGGGTAGAAAGTGTCAAAAGCGCGTTAAATGGTTTCCATAAAGGTGATGAACTACGAGTAATGAAACGTGATCGCCTGAAGGAGTCAGGTGTTAAGATTTAGGAGTTGAAAGTGGGTTGAAGAGAAATGAAATAAGCTGTAAAACATAGCTGCTTGTTCTTATGCCCATGTACAACAGTTGCTTTTCTGACGATGACAACCGGGGGCTGAAATTCCTGTGCTTGCCGGCAATCAGCTTTTTAAGTGATTTCAACTTTTCAGCTGATCAACCCCGCTCCGCAAAGCGATGCGGTACAAGAGCGCGACGCAACGATGTTGAATACAGATTTAAGGTCGGGAGCAAAAAACCATCACCCTTATACGCTGGTTCGAAACTCAAAAGCAACGAAGTATCCGCGCTATTGCGCTCGGAAAGTCGTTAAAGAGTCAGTTAACGAAATGATCAAAAAATTAAGGTCGCAACAGAACTTCGCCGCCGAAACCCGTGATCACCTTAAGGTAGCTACCACTGCCGGGAACCTGTGCAAACGACACCACAGTTCGCATGCAAGCGGTTTGCAAAACTTCCCGAAAGTATATCTGCCTTCTGCAGCGGTCATCCGGGTTTAACCCATGCGGGTCATTTGCTTATGGTATGGTTATTTAGTTTTGCTTACTATGCTCTCAGAGCATAATCCTAGTATGGCAAATAATTTACAACCAGGTAGTTGCCCACGCGTTGTGGTGGTCGGCGGTGGCTTCGGCGGACTTGAGCTCGCAAAACACTTACGAAGTAAGAAGGTGGAAGTGATACTGGTTGACCGGCATAACTACCATACTTTCCAGCCATTGTTATACCAGGTAGCTACGGGGGCACTCGAAGCGGAAACGATCGCCTTTCCGATCAGGCGGATATTTCAGCACCATCGTAACCTGAACTTCCGGCTCGCCGATGTAAAACAAATAAACCCGGAGAAAAATACGATCGAAACCAGCGTCGGGGAGATCGCATATGATTACCTCGTTTTGGCAACAGGTGCCTCAACAAACTTTTTCGGTGATAAACTGCTCGAGCATTATACTATGGGAATGAAAACAATTCCCGAGGCGCTCAATCTTCGCAGCATGATCCTGCAAAGTCTTGAATGTGCAGTAACGGAAAGGGACCCGGTAGAAAAAGAGGAGCTCATGACTTTTGTAATTGTAGGCGGCGGTCCAACCGGAACTGAACTGGCGGGTGCACTGGCAGAGCTCAGAAATCATACGCTTCGGAAGGATTATCCCAGTCTTAATCCCGGCGATATGCGGGTATTCCTCGTTGAAAGCAAACCCGGTGTATTGAAGGTGATGTCGGAAGAGGCATCACGTAAAGCCCAACAGTACCTGGAAGAACTCGGCGTAGTGATCTACAGTGGAGTAAGGGTGAAAAGTTTTGACGGCGAAACGCTGGAGATCAATAATGGTATGGCAATAAAAACCAGGAACGTGTTGTGGGCAGCGGGAGTGGCAGGCGATTACCCGCCGGGGATCTCCGCCGAAGTGGTAGTAAGTGGAAACAGGCTGCAGACCGACGAAATAAACCGGTTGAAAGGCTACAACAATATTTTCGCAATCGGGGATGTAGCATCAGTGGTGACTGAAGAAACGCCAAACGGCCACCCCGGAGTGGCACAGGTGGCGATACAACAAGGCAAGCACCTGGCGCGGAACCTGCTTGCAATTGTTGAAAACAGGCCCACAAAACCTTTTAAGTACAACGACAAGGGTTCAATGGCAACGATAGGGCGTAATAAGGCAGTTGCCGACATAGGCCGGTTTAAGACCCAGGGCTTCAGGGCCTGGGTACTCTGGTGCTTTGTTCACCTGTTTTCGCTTATCGGCGGCAGGAACAAACTCGCTGTCTTCACCGGCTGGATCACCAGGTACTTCACCTACAACGGCTCATCGCGGATTATTATACGTCCATTTAGCCGCGAACTTATGCGCGAGGATACTGCGGCCAAATAGCAGTTGATCACACGGGCCAAATGGAATAACCGTTACCTTAACGATTGATATCATTGCTCATGAAAGTACTATTGGTCCTGGTCGCTATCTCACTTTTTGCGTGTAATCAGAAAACCGCCAAACACCGTGGTAGAGAATTAAGCAACGAACCGGACCCGCATACACTTGCCGATCCGGTTACCGCTGTCGTCCGACATCTTGATCTTGACCTGAACGTGGATTTCGCATCAAAGACACTTACCGGTAAGGCGACGTGGGCCATTGACAATATATCCAAAGGCAGGGAAATAGTTTTTGATACAAAAAACCTCTCCATCCAAAAAGTGACGCTTGGCAGAGAAGAACGTGCCGCCAGGTTTACGCTTTCAAAAGAGGATTCGATATTAGGTTCTGCGTTACGCATTCCTATCGAGCCAGCAACTACTTCCATCAGTGTTTATTATACCACCAGTCCGGGTGCCGGTGCGCTACAATGGCTTGAACCACAACAAACGGGAGGCAAACAAGAACCTTTCCTGTTTACCCAGTCACAACCCATTCTTGCAAGGAGCTGGATACCCTGCCAGGATGGTCCCGGGATAAGGTTTACTTATGACGCTACTGTGCGTGTTCCACCGCAACTGATGGCAGTTATGAGCGCTGAAAATCCCACGCAAAAATCCGACAGCGGCATCTACCACTTTAAACAAACCAGAGCTATTCCATCTTATCTGCTGGCGCTCGCTGTTGGCGATTTAGCCTTTCAGGCGGTAGATAGCCGTACAGGTATATACGCCGAACCATCCATGCTAAAGAAAGCAGCCGCTGAATTTGCAGACATGGGTAAGATGGTTCAGGCGGCAGAAAAGCTGTATGGGCCTTACCGCTGGGGCAGGTACGACGTATTGGTATTACCTCCAAGCTTTCCATATGGCGGAATGGAAAACCCCAATCTTACGTTCCTAACGCCGACCGTAATTGCCGGCGACAGGTCGCTGGTAAGTGTAATTGCACATGAGCTCGCGCACAGTTGGAGCGGCAACCTGGTAACCAACGCCAGTTGGAACGACATGTGGCTAAATGAGGGATTTACCACCTATTTTGAACGCCGGATTGTTGAAGAAATCTATGGCGTAGAGGAAGCAAGGATGCAGGAGGTATTGGGGCGGCAATCATTACTGGCAGAGATCGCTGATAAGGGTGCAACGAATGTAGACACTAAACTTAAAGCTGACCTGGCCGGCCGTGATCCTGACGCCGTTATTGGTGATATCGCTTATGAGAAGGGCTATGCTTTTATCCGTACTATCGAGGAAGCTGTTGGACGAAACAAACTCGACACATTTCTAAGGCAGCACTTTGATAAAAATGCATTTCAATCACAAACGACAGAACAGTTTGTTGCAAGCCTTAACAGCGAACTCCTAAATGGTAGTAAAGGGCTGTCAGACAAAATAAGGGTAACTGATTGGGTATACAAACCCGGTCTCCCGGATAATATACCTGTTGCAACTTCCTCTGCCTTCCGGAAAATAGACAGCTTATTGTTCAAATTACGGGATCAGCCCTTAACTGCCCTCAAACATACAGTTACCTCCACAAACGAAAAGCTGTACCTCATCAGTCACCTCCCTGATGATCTGATCCCGCAGGAAATGATTGCCCTCGACAGGGCATTTGAATTTACCAACTCCGGCAATGCTGAAATTCAAACGGCCTGGTACCTGGTTGCAATCAATCGACAATACAGGTCGGCCTATCCTGCAATTGAAAAGTTTCTTACCCGGGTCGGCCGGCGGAAATTCCTTGTGCCATTATATAAAGAGCTCATTAAGACACCTGATGGCAAAACATGGGCAAAAGCTATTTATACGCGCGCAAGACCGAATTACCATCCTGTTACTTACAACACAATAGACGAACTGCTGATGTAGCTTTTTCGCTGGCATGGTTATTTGAAAGATAGACGAATAACATTGTAAACCATTAAATCACTATTATGTCAACGAACCAACAAGACAACCTACACAACATGAAAGATGATCTTTCAGCTGGCGCTTCTGATATAAGAAACAACATCGACCGTACGACAAACCGTGTTGGCACTCATGGCAACGATGCAATCGACGATTTAAAAGATGATACCAGCAGCGTAAGAAGTGAATTAAGAAATGATGCAGACGATCTTTCCGATGATGCGCGAGACATGAAACACGACATCGGAAACCGCACAGATGATCTTGCCGATGACGCCAGGCACGGTGCTCATGAAGTAAAAAAAGATGGGGAAAGTTTATGGGAGCGGATCAAGGATAAGGCAGAAGACATTGGTGAAAGCATCAGGGATAAAGCAGAGGATATTGGTGACAGCATTAAAAAGAAATTCGATTAGATCAATGCCCGCAAATTGCGGGCATTTTTATTTAAACGCTCTTCCTATCTATTCAGAGGTCAACACTTCAGCCCTATATTTACATTAATATACATTTTTATAATTCCAGAGGTCTTATGAAGTACAGGATGCTGGCCAACCATGAAAAACTTTCTGCTCTCGGACTCGGCTGTATGAGTATGAGTCACGGTTACGGGGTTCCTGATGACGATGAATCAATCGCAACATTGCACTATGCGCTTGATCTCGGCATTAATTTCTGGGACACTGCCGACTTCTATGGCAACGGTAAAAATGAAGCATTGTTGTCGAAGGTACTTGGCAGCAACAGGGATAAAATCTTTATCGCAACCAAATTCGGCTTCAAACAACTCCCTAATGGAAGCACCACTCTTGATGGCTCTCCGGCCTATATGAAAACCGCTGTGGAAGGTAGTTTGAAGCGGCTCGGAATAGACGTAATTGATTTGTACTATGCACATAGAATTGATCCAAACGTACCGGTGGAGGACATGGTGGGGGCAATGGCGGATTTAGTGAAAGAAGGAAAGGTACGTTACCTCGGGCTGTCGGAAGCTTCCGCCAATTCGATCAGGAGGGCAAACTCGATACACCCGATCACCGCTCTCCAAAGCGAATATTCAGTGCTAACCCGGGATGTGGAAAAAGAGATACTTCCGTTGTGCCGGGAACTTGGGATAGCCTTTGTTCCGTTCAGTCCCCTTGCGCGGGGCCTAATGACAAATACCCTCAACGTTGCCGAGATTGCAGATAACGATTTTCGGAAGGCGTTGCCAAGATACCAACAGCAGTACCAGGAAAATAATCAGAACCTTACACGCGCATTTGCTGACCTCGCAGCCAAAAAAGGCTGCAGCCCGGCTCAGCTTGCATTGGCATGGCTGCTCGCCCAGGGAGATAACATCATCCCAATACCCGGCACCAAAAAAAGAGAAAAGTTGAAAGACAATGCAGGCAGTGTAAATGTTGAACTATCCGCGGCTGACCTGGAGGCCATCGAACTTGTTATTGCAGCGTATCCAAATACCGGAGAACGTTATAATGAAGCAAATCTTAAGTGGGTAGATAAGAACTAACAACTGCTTCCTTGCTAACAGGCCCTAAATGTAATTGGTCGAAAAAACATTGTTCCTCCATTTCGATTACCTCTCCGGGAGCAATGTTTCCAAGCACAATATCTTCAATCGCAACCCTTATCAGGCGTTTACACTGGTGGCCGACTGCGGCAACCATCTTCCGTACCTGGTGATATTTGCCTTCCGTTAAGGTGATCAGCAGCCAGGAAAACGGGGGATACAATTTCAGCCCCGAACGCTCCGTATAATAGTTAGTCGGATTTTCAACCAGACTAACGTCCGCGGCTGCGGTGATATAATCGCCTCCTCCTTTTACGCGGATCGTCACTCCCCTTCTAAGCTGCAGAACAGCGTCTTCTTCAACCAACTTTTTTACCTGTACAAGATAGGTGCGTTTGTGCGGCTGTTCACTTTCAAAAAGCAGGCGCGTAATTCTCTTGTTGGTCGTCAACAGCAACAAACCTTCGGATCGGTTGTCGAGCCTGCCCACTGCATGGGTGCCCTCTGGAAATGTAAAAGCAAGGTCGCCGAGCAGTTTTACTTTGTGTGAGCTTACGAACTGCGAAACCATGTTGTATGGTTTGTTTACCACAAAATAACGGTGCATACTTCGTGAGGGTTATGTGCCAGGGTTTGTTTAAGACAGCGTCGTAATTGGGACCGTCACCACAGGGTGGATCAGCCGCCCGAGGCAGGTGCTGTTCGACACATCAGGTTAATCCGGAACAGCGGTTCACCACCTAGAAATTGAAATAGGTGTTAACGATCAGCCCATTGTTGTACTGGAAAACGTTCTTTCCCC
>JASLBT010000388.1 GCA_030146445.1 Segetibacter sp.
CCTGTAGGTTGAATGTGCACCTTTTCGGAAGAAAAGTGGCTGATCAGGGTATGGGTTAATTGCGCAGCAGGATCAGGCATCGCACCTGAAATGGTAAATGGATCTTCTCCAAGTGGAATGGTACCGCGTACGATGCCAGAAGTGCTGCCGGGAGCAAGGTAAATGATGGCGTTGTCGCCGCTTCCGCGTTTACCGGTAGTTAGTTCACTTTTAAGATCAACCCTGTACATTTCCGGCACTGTTGAAAGTACTGTTGCAGGATCCCCTACTTTTTTGCCTGGTTTTAATTTTAGATCGTATTGATTCTCCCGCCAGTTTAGCCTGCCAACACCGGCGCCGTAGTAGTTGCCGATATCATCCCAAATCCATCCACCCGGGATGGTTTGCGTTTCCCAGCCCGCTGCATCGACAACAATGTTGCCGTTTATGCTTTTGATTCCCGCAGCTTTTATTGCCGAAGCAAACTTCTCTAAAACCACCTCTTCTTTTGTAGCCCGATATCGCCAGCTTCCAAAAGTGGGATCACCGGAACCTGAAAGCACGAGGCTGCCATTTAACACGCCAGCGGCGACATTACCGGTATGGCCGAGAGCCGTTTTGTAGCGGAATGATGGTGTCAGCAATTCCAGTGCGGCTATACTGGTGATCACCTTTTGGCTGCTGGCAGCGGCCATGCCGACCTGTGCATTATGTTCATAAACAACTTTACCCGTTTGAGCGTTTATAACATACAGGGCCACAATAGCGTGTTTGCCCTGGCTATCGCTTTCCAGTTTTTTTATACCCGAGTCAAGTTTTTGTGAAAGGCTTTGCGCGGAGACCGAAAATGGAAACAGGAAGGAAAAAAACAGGATTTTACATGTTCTCATACTTGTGACTACATTGCGCTAAAATTAAAGGATACTTACAACCTCACCAATTGTATGACTAAAGCCCCGGTTTTTGCTGCCATTATAACAATCGGCGATGAGCTGCTGATTGGCCAGACCATAGATACGAACAGCGCCTGGATGGCACAAGAACTGAATAAGCTGGGGATATGGGTTAAACGCCGGGTTGCTGTTGGCGACGTTTACAGCGACATCTGGCGGGCGCTCGATGAAGAAAGCAAGCAGGCGAACATCGTTTTAATTACCGGTGGACTCGGGCCAACCGCAGACGACATTACCAAGCCCCTGTTGTGCGAATATTTTGGCGGTAAGATGAGGGTGGACGAAGCTGCCCTGGAAAATGTAAAAATGATTTTCCAGAAATACCTGCAGCGGCCTTTGCTTGAGCGCAACCTTAAGCAGGCGGAAGTGCCCGACGTTTGTACCGTCATTCAAAACGCTAAAGGTACAGCACCGGGGATGTGGTTCGAAAAAGAAGGCATTGTGTTTATCAGTATGCCGGGAGTACCGTTCGAGATGAAAGGTATGATGCAGGATCATGTATTGCCGCGACTTCCATCTATTTTCAAGTTACCGTCAGTTGTTCATAAAACACTTCTTGTGGCGGGCATCGGAGAGTCTTTCCTGGCGGAACGCCTGATGAACTTTGAAGCGAGCCTGCCTGAATACATTAAGTTGGCCTACCTGCCGAACTACAGTTTACTTCGCCTGCGGCTTACGGGCAGAGGTGAGGATGAAGCAGCCATTTCTGAAGAGGTGAGCATGCACTTTTTGAAACTGCAGGAAGAAGTTGCGGATGTAATGGTAATCAATGAAGACATGGCCCTTGAAGAAGTGATCGGTAAAACCCTGGTAAGCCAGGGAAAAACGTTGTCGCTTGCTGAAAGCTGCACGGGGGGTTACATTTCTCACCTGATAACCCGTGTGCCCGGATCTTCTGCTTATTATGTGGGAGGTGTTGTTTCTTACGACAATAGTATAAAAGAGCAGGTCCTGGGCGTTAACGCGGACACCCTCGATAATTCGGGAGCTGTAAGTGAAGAAACTGTTTGGCAGATGGCTAATGGGGTTCGGCAACTTATGGACACAGACTATTCGGTAGCGGTAAGTGGAATAATGGGCCCCTCAGGGGGAACGGCAGATAAGCCGGTGGGACTGGTGTGGATAGGGGTTTCAGGAAATGGAAAAACCACAACTCAAAAGTTCAACTTCCGGTTCGACAGGGCACGCAACATCGAACTCACCGCCATAAATGCTTTGAACATGTTGCGGATACTAATGCAGGAACAGCAAACGGGTGCATAAAACCTGGCTGGTACAAGTATTGGGCCGGCTGGCCGTTTTGTTAATGTCCGGCAAAACGAACATCTTTGCAAACTTGACAAGCTTTGCCATTACACACGGCTTTTGATGAATATTGTTTTAGAGTACAAGAGTGCGACGCAAGGATGTTGAGAAAAATATATATGCCCGGAACACAATCATCCTAACAACTATTACAGCATGGCAACAGTGGATTTGATTATGCCGAAACTTGGTGAAAGTATTACCGAGGCCACGGTTTTGAAATGGCATAAGAAACCGGGCGATCGTGTAGAACTTGACGAAACAGTGCTCGACATAGCTACTGATAAGGTGGACAGTGAAGTGCCATCCACCGCCAAGGGCCGCATCGCTGAAATACTCTATAATGTAAATGATGTTGTACCAATAGGAAAGGTTATCGCAAGAATTGAAACCGATGTTGATGCACCTGTCGGCGAAAACCTTAAACCAACACAGCCGGAACACCCGCAATCCTCGCCCGGCCGCGCCGTCGAAGACCCCGAAACAGATTCAGTTCCGTTTACTCCCCTTTCACCGGGCAGCGTAGCTCCGATAGCCGGCACCAACCGTTTCTACTCTCCCCTGGTATTAAACATCGCGAATAGCGAGGGTATTGCCTTAAGTGAACTGGAACACATGGCGGGTAGCGGAACGGACGGAAGGGTAACCAAAAAAGATATCCTGCTGTACGTTGAAAACAAGCGAACCGGCAGACCCATACCGATGCGGGGACAAGAGAAAGCGCCTGAAAAACCTGCTAATAAATTCCCCGAACCTACCGCACCGCAGCCAACCCAGGCACCTGAAAACAACGCTCCTGAAACAGAAAATGGCAGTGATCTCAAAGCTGCCGAAAACGCCGAGGTTGTTGAAGCGCCTGAACGGGCTCAGGCAACACATCCGCCTTTACAGGGGAATGTTGAGATCATTGAGATGGATCGTATGCGCAAACTGATTGCCAGGCATATGGTGGACAGTAAACATACCAGCCCGCATGTAACCAGCTTTTCAGAGGCGGATGTTACCAATATGGTGTTGTGGCGCGAAAGGATAAAGAAGGACTTTGAGCATCGTGAGGGAACAAAAATCACCTTTACCCCGATGTTTATCGAGTGTATAGCAAAGGTGATCAAACAGTTTCCATATATCAACTGCTCAGTTGACGGAGAACGGATCATTCTAAAGAAGGACATCAACATCGGTATGGCGACTGCGTTACCCAGTGGCAACCTTATCGTTCCCGTAATAAAAAACGCCGACCACCTGAACCTCGTAGGTTTAAGCAAGTCAGTCAACTCACTTGCAGAAAACGCGCGGAAAAATGCTTTGAAATCGGAGGATATATCCGGGGGAACCTTCACGATGACAAACGTAGGAACTTTCGGCAGTCTTATGGGTACGCCTATTATCAATCAGCCGCAGGTTGCTATACTCGCCGTTGGGGCAATAAAAAAACGGCCTGTGGTTATTGAAACCCCTGACGGGGATGCCATAGGAATCCGCCACATGATGTACCTGTCGCTCAGCTACGACCACAGGGTTGTAGACGGAAGTGTGGGGGCAAGCTTTTTAACCGCTGTGGCAAGGGAATTTGAAAACTGGGATATTAACCGCAAAACATAGCATTCGGCACAGTTTTTTAATTCCATTTTGTTAAACGTGCGGGCTGCCCGGGCACATTGCTATGTCAATTAACTCTAAGCTTTTGAAGGCCAACTGCACCCTGTTGGCTTTTTTCGTGGTCTTCCAGACCTATGGGCAAACCCCGGGGCTTGGTACCTGGAATGTACTAAATGGTAAGTTTACCTTTAATAAAACCTGGAGTACTTTTTTTGAGGCCCAAGTTCGTTCTCAGAAGTTTTATTATGATTTCAGTTACCACGAGTATAAGGGTGGTATCGGCTACAATTTTCGAAAGCAACTCTCCGTTGTATTAGCTATGGGCCAGTACGTGACCTATTCGCCAACTGCCAACTTTAAATCAGTACAGACGAGCGAGTTCAGGACGTGGCAGCAATTTACTTTGATAAACGACATTGACCGCGTTAAACTAGAACACCGTTACCGAATTGAACAGCGCTTCTTTAGCTCCGGTTTCCGGAACCGTTTCAGGTACCGCATTAGCGCGATTTTACCATTGAATAAACGCGAGGTAGAAGAAAACACGCTTTACCTGAATTCTTCAAACGAGATATTCCTTACCGATATAAAGCCGCACTTTGAGCGCAACCGGTTTTTCATTGGTGCCGGTTATGAATTCTCCGATCTTTTTACCCTTCAAACAGGGTTGTTGAGGCAGTATGATTACCTGCCGAACGGCGTCGGGATAGTTAAGGATTACTTTCAAACGTCGCTCCTCTTTAGCATAAATGAGTCGCGCAGCGAAAGGGGAAGACACCCCGGATCTGTTGATTAGCCCGGCCGATACGGAGAATAGGATTGCTCCCGGGTTGTGCTGTGGTTGATTCTTTTAGACGAACCGGAAATTTATTT
>JASLBT010000390.1 GCA_030146445.1 Segetibacter sp.
TCCCAATGGCTTGCTTTAGAAGGTGCGGCATCGGTTGAAACTGCAGACCTGAATTCGTTGAAGGAACTTGTAAAATTCCATTTATTGGTTGACACAGTAACTACCGCATCTTTCACAGACGGCAAGTTGCCAACGGCTACAATGCAAGGCCAATTCCTGATTACGGGAGTTTCAAGTGATGGAGGACAGTCAAGCTATAGTGTTAACCGGCAGGCGCTGATCAGGCAGTCAAACATCAGGGTTGGCAACGGCATCATTCATGTAATTGACAGGGTACTTCAACCGGCTAAACTTACCATTGCGGAACAACTCGAGGCCAACCCCGAGTTCTCCATATTTGTGCAGGCCATGAAAGAAACCGGCTATTACGACATGCTAAACACGGTTGACCAGGATACTTCCAAACGCTGGAAAACGGTTATCGCGGAAAGCAACCGGGTACTTGCAGACAGTGGTATAAACTCTTATGCAGCGCTTAGAGCAAAGTATTCCAATACAGGCAATCCTGCTAATGGCTCAGATAGCCTCCACCTGTATGTGGCATACCATATCCTGAACGATATCAAATTCCTGGGCGATATTATCACCGCCCCTACCCACCTTACCCTTCAGCCGGAGGAAGTAATCAGTACACAGCTTATTGACCAGGACGTAATCATAAACCAGGACGTTTTCGACGATAAGCTGGAACCTGGCATTCTGCTGGTCCGGAATACAAGTGATAACTCTGCAACGAACGGCGTATGGCACACCGCGGATGCACATTATACTGCAAAATTTCGCCAGCCAACCGCCGTGTTTTGGGATGTTTCAGCCTTTGACGAGATAAAGAAGCTAAACGCGTATTACAGAAAACAGAGTTATACGTTTACCCGTCAAAGTGAAAACGACAGGCCGATAAAGGATATTGACTGGGAATGGAAAGCGGCCAGCGCCAGCATGGTTTACGATTACTCCAGCACAGGAAGCGTTACGAACTATGCTCACTTCCAGGATGTCATGACAATTTCAATGGGCCCTCCTGGCCGTTCCTCATGGGTAGAATTCAAGACCCCGGTAATCATCAAGGGAAGATATAAAGTATGGGTTTGTTACAGGAGTCGCCCGGGAAATAGTACCGTAGCCGTGGCCGAGATAAAAGTGAACGGAGAGGCCATGCAAAGACCCGTCAACTTCAGAGAAGGAAGGCCGGGAGGATCGGACGCAGAACTGGAGTCGATCGGCTGGAAGCGTTACATTGAAAATACCTCTGGCAACTTCCATGGCCGCCTGGTAGGTATTGTTGACCTAAAAACAACTGAAAGACATACATTCAGGATCGAGCCTAAATCAGGTACCGGCAACACCAACCATCTTGATATGGTGCACTTTATACCGGTGAATGACAACCAGATTTTACCACGCTTCAGACCGGATGGTACCAAAGTTTACTTTTAATAAGAGGAGCCAGTGTTGAGTGATACCATGTTCGGGACGAATGTAAAGGGAATTAGGCCACCACTCTGTCGCAACTATCACAGTAGTCTATATCCGAATGCTGTTGAACAGGTCCGGCCTGCAGAACAGCCATGCAGATCAACTCAATTTTACACCAGGGTGTTCCCGTGAAAGCAGAAAACTTAAAAAGTATAAAGTTGCTGGGGGTCTACTCCCGGTGACGTGTGCACCTGGTGTATACCACGAAGATTAACGATTAGCACGGCGGCAAATCCAAATGATCCAAATGAATATTTATAAACAAGCTCTAATGCCAAAAAATTTTCTTTTAAAGTTCATCGCGCTGATGTTGATCGGTGTGGGTTTAAACGGCTGTAATAAGTGGGATGATCATAACTCCATAACGGATCCGCTGGTAGGTAAAGACCTGTTTCAACAGATCAGTGAAACTCCGGAGCTTAGCCGGTTTGCTGAGTTGCTAACCCTATCGGGCTATGATAAAGTAATTGCCTCTTCTAAAACGTTCACTGTTTTTGCACCAACAAATGCAGCATTGGCCAGCCTCGACGCAGCAACAGTAAACGACTCTGCCCGGCTGAGAAAGTTTGTTGCAAATCATATTACCTACCAGGCGTACCAGACCTCTTCGGCTACAACCCCGCTACGCCTGCAGATGCTAAGCGGCAAGTACAACAACCTGTCAGGAAATCTTTTGGACGAGGCGAGTATCACCGGCGCAGACAAATACGCTAAAAACGGCTACCTGCAGATCATCGATAAAATGCTTACCGTATTGCCCAATGCATGGGAATTCCTAGAAACAAGCCCGTTGTCTCCTGCAAAACAAACAGCCTACCTGCAATCGTTATTTCAGAATGTTTTTGACCCTACAAATGCGATTCAAGTTGGCGTTAACCCTGCAACAGGTGAGCCGGTCTACCAGGCAGGCACCGACTCCGTTAGAACAAATCTTTTCTGGCGCGATGTTTACGACCTGAGAAATGAAAGCAAGGAATTTACTTTTTTCCTGTTAGAAGATGCCGCCTGGGATGCTGAAGTAGCGAAGTTCAGCCCGTATTATTTAACCGGATCAATGGACAGTACGACAAGTCTTGCGAACTGGTCGGTGGCTAAAGACCTGGCAATAGAAGGCGCATATACCCAATCGACGTTACCCGATACCATTCTCTCGAAGTTCAATGTTAAAATGGGGATTGATAAAAGCACAATTGTACAATCAATAAAGGTCAGCAATGGCATCGTTCACATCCTAAGAAGCCTTGATGTCAGACCTAAAGACAAATTCACACAATACATTATCGAAGCAGAAAGTGAATCGCGTGCTCCAAGTGTCGATCGCCGGAACAACACTTACCTGCGCGACAAAATAGACCCGGCTACAGGAAGAAGATTTACCGACTTGCTCGTTTTTAATCATGGCGTGCCACTTTATAATATCCGGTATCGCTTAACAGGTGTGCCCGCTTTGAAGTTCCGCGCTTATTGGGTTGCGGTGCACGATAGAATTAATAATTCAACTGCGCCTTTCAATCAAAAACTTGGCATTGGAACCGCCACCTCTACCGCTCTGCCGTACATAACTGTACAGTTGAACGATTACAATGAGGTTTATCTCGGTGAATTCACAATGACGTCGTACAGTCCAACATTGAACGTATACCTCACCGCAGCAAATACGACAACCGCAAATGCCAACCCGATAGTATGCGACTATATCAGGCTTGAACCCGTTTTTTAATTAACTCCTTTCTGAAACCATTCGTTACAATGCTTATAATTCGAAGAGAAATAAAGAAAATAGTTGCTCTTTCCATCTTGGTGATTGCATCGGGAACGATGAAGGCCCAGACTACCTCACCGGAAAAGGATTCAATTATTTTGAATATGGGTAAGGCTGTGAAAGGGGTGCCCCTTTCCGGAACAATTACCGATGCTGTTACGCATACAGGAGTACCAGGGGTTCGCGTACTTTCGGAAGAGTTTTCGGCCGCATTAACCGATAGCCTCGGCAGGTTTTCGCTTGATGTACCATCTTATTCATCTACCATCGCGGTAGAGAGTGAAGGCTACAATAGTCGCCGGATAGCTTTAAAAGGACGAAGTTCAATTGTAGTTTCCTTGCTTGACGAAGGCCATGAGTCTTTCAACGAAAATGTGACCATGCCTTTTGGTGTTAAGAATAAAGCTGAAGTCACAGAAGCTGTGGGGCAGTATTCCGTAAACTCTGCATGGACGCAACCCTCCGAGCTTGCCGACGCCATGCTTCAAGGCAGGATTGCGGGGTTGAATGCAATCCGGCGGTCTGGTACACCGGGCGCGGGAGCAAACCTGTTTTTACGGGGATACAATTCGCTGTACTCGACAAACAAACCGCTGATCATAGTAGACAACATGTTGTTCGATGCAAATGATTATGGCGAAAGCATTATTGCAAACAACTATACTAACCCGCTGGCGCTGATTGATGCCAAGGATATCGATAACATTACGGTCATTAAAGATGCAACAAGCATTTACGGAACAAAAGGTGCAAACGGTGCCATAATCATCACCACTGCCCGGGCAAGAACCCAGGCAACCAGGATCGACTTCGCGGTGTATGGAGGAATTAACCAGGCACCCGGACGATTGCCTGTACTGAATGCCGCAGATTATCGGATCTATCTGAGTGACATGCTTCAAAGCCGTGGTTTAACCAGCGAACAGATACAGGCCCAGCCCTACATGAACGACGATCCGCAAAACCCTGAATATGCCCGCTATCATTACAATACCGACTGGCAGAAAAAGGTTTTAGAGAACAGCGTTAACCAGAACTACTTTTTAAAGGTTACCGGAGGAGATAATATTGCTACTTACGGCCTGAGTATGGGTTTTACGAAGAACAACAGTGCCATAAAAAGCACTGATATTACCCGCTATAACACAAGGTTTAATGCCGAATTCAATTTCTCACAAAAATTTACCGGGATCGCTAACCTGTCTTTTAGTTACAATGAGCAAAACTTAAAAGACCAGGGGATTGCGGACAACACAGCACCCCTCTTTCTATCACTTATTAAAGCTCCTTTTTTAACAGACAAAGAAGTTAATAACGAAGGCATAGAATCTCCTAACCTTGCGGACCGTGACACCCTTGGCATCAGCAATCCTTCAACGATTATCGAGAATATGCAGGCGTATAATAAATACTACCGCTTTTTTGGATCGTTTGGTTTCAACTACGAGATCTCTAAATACCTTAAGGCAAGCACCATGCTTGGTATAGTGTATGACAAGGTGCGGGAAAACTTTTTTGTTCCGCGGAAAGGGGTATCGGATGACACGCTCAGTAACGCCATTGCCGATAGTCGCCTGGGTACCCAGGTTAAAAGGCTCTTTACCATATACAACGACACCCGCCTCGAATATAACAGAACGTACAGCAGGTTACATCACGTGGCTGCAAGAGTTGGTCTGCGTTATCAAACCAACAAAACAGAACAAGACCGGGCCTTTGGCTTTAACTCCGCGACAGACGACCTGGTTAGTGTACAGAACGGTTCAAATGCATTGCGGCAAATAGGTGGAGGTGTTGGCGATTGGAACTGGATGAACTTTTATTTGAATGGGGAATATGGATTTAACGACAAACTGTTCCTGAACGTGAACGCGGCAATGGACGGCTCTTCACGGTTTGGAAAGCAAGCTTCAAACGGCATTAGTTTAGGAGGAAACAAGTTTCCTCTGATGCCGTCAATCGGTTTAGGCTGGCTCATTTCGTCGGAAAATTTCATGGCTCACTCCGGGCTCAACCTGTTAAAAGTTCGGGCAACCTACAGTATTACCGGCAATGATGATATCGGCAACTATAGCGCAAGGCGTACCTACGCCTCCCAGAACCTTCTCGGGGCGCAGGGCCTTATCAGGACGGGGGCTGCAAACCCGCGACTCCAGTGGGAAACGGGTAGAAAGCTAAATGCCGGAATTGATCTTGCATTCTGGAATGAAAGACTCAGCCTTAGTGTAGATGCTTACCGGAACAAGACCGACAATATGCTTGTTTATGAACCATTAAGTACCGTCGCAGGCTTTTCAACTGTACTCACTAATGGTGGACAGATGGAAAATACCGGGTTCGAAGCATCGCTTAATGTGCGGCTTGTAAACACCAGAGATCTTAAGTGGGATGCAGGAATTAATGCCGCCACCTATAAGAACAAGGTTATTACAGTACCGAATGGGCAGATACTTACTGAATATGCGGGCGGAACCATCTTAACAGCCGAAGGTTCAGCCGCTAACCAGTTCTATGGTTACAAGACCAATGGCATTTTTGCTACTGATGCCGAGGCCGCCGGTTTAAGAAAAAAGAATTCCGACGGATCGTTTACACAGTTTGAGGGAGGAGATGTTCGGTTTGCAGACCTTGATGGAAATGGCATTATCGACGATAATGACCGTACAGTAATCGGCAACCCTAATCCGTCACTTACGGGTGGCTTTTCGAATCGGATTACCTGGAAACGGTTTGAGCTGAATGCACTGTTCACTTTCAGCCAGGGGAATGACGTGTATAATTACCTGCGCTATCGCCTGGAAGCAATGAGTGGCGTAGAGAACCAGCTTGTGAGCGTAGCCCAAAGATGGCGGGGCAGCGGGCAGGTAACAAATACCCCAAAGGCGACCTGGGGCGACCCGATGGGCAACAGCAGGTTTAGTGACCGCTGGATTGAGGACGGATCATATATACGCCTTCGCAGTCTTTCATTAAGCTATAATGTACCACTGAAGAATACAGGAGTCATAAAAAGTACTACCATTTATGCTACGGGTAATAATGTATTTACATTAACGAAGTACAAAGGGTATGATCCCGAATTCAGTGCTTCGCAAAGTGTTTTCTCGCAAGGTATCGATACAGGTCTGGATCCCCAGTTTCGTACAATCACCCTTGGAATGAGGCTGGGTTTATAGGCCCTTTGTTGAAAAATCATTCTTAATCGAATGAGATAAACCATTAGTAATATAACATGAAGAAGTTTACAATAATAAGATTGCTGCTGGCGGCTTTGGTGATTACCGGGATGGCCTCGTGCAAAAAAACGTTTGATATTACTCCCGGAACGGAGTTAGACGCAACCCAAATGTATCGCGACGTTTATGATGCCAATGCCGCTGTAATGGGCATCTACGGTAAGTTTATGGGCCTTGCCGGCCAGTATATCGTGCTGAACGAACTCCGCGCCGACCTCTTGCAATACACTGCAAACGCTGATGAATACCTTCGCCAGGTAAGTACCCACAGTGTTACACCCGATAATCCGTATGCGAACCCGCGCCTGTTTTACGAACTGATCATCAACTGCAACGATGCGCTTAAGAACTTCACCATCATGCGGCAGAACAATGCATTAAGCGAGGAGGACTACAACCAGCGCTACTCCGATATTGCCTGCCTGCGTTCGTTCCTGTACCTTCAACTCGGCATTCATTACGGTGAAGTGCCTTATGTAACCGACCCACTGGAGAATGTAACAGACCTTGCGGATCAGGGCAAATTTCCTAAGCTTACCTTCGACGCCCTCCTGGATACACTCATCAACTTTACAGAACAGATCCCTTATAAAGAGATTTATACTACCAATCCTACGACTGTCACAACGGGAACCTCGCTGAACATTACACTGGACGCCTACCCTACGCAGCGGTTTTTTATCAATAAAAAATGTTTGCTCGGCGACCTTTATCTGTGGAAAGGGAACTACAGGAAAGCGGCAACGTATTACCGGGAAGTGATGGAGATTGCCACGGCAGGTCCTTTCGGCGAAAATTACTTTTCGCAATACAAACTTGGCTGGTCCGGGAATGCAAATCTGTATGTTAGCTATGCACGTGCGGGCGATGCTTCCACTTTGCTATACGCCGATGGATGGCGCATGATGTTTGAAGCTTCCGACGAGCGTTTTAACAGGGAATGGATTTGGGCACTGCCATACGACAGCAAGTTCAAACCTGAAAACCCCCTCATCAAATTGTTTTCTCCTATCGGGGGCGAATATCTCGTAAAACCCTCCCGGTCGATCATCGACAATTGGGATAGCCAGCGTCAAAGCCCCGTAGCCGTTGCAGGTTCCGAAACCGGGATACCTTATGATGCACGACGGCTGCTCAGTATTCGCGAAATTGGCGGACAGCCCGTGGTAATGAAGTTCCTCTACAATTACATCAACCACGCTACAAATATGCCGGTTAACCCCTTGAACAAAAACGGCAAGTGGTTCCTGTTACGACAAACACATTTGCACTTACGTTTTGCGGAAGCCGCTAATCGCGAGGGTTTTCACAAGCTATCCTATGCATTGTTTAACGACGGTATTCCTACCGAGTTTGGCCCACCCCCAAATACCCGCGATGTAACAAATTACCAGAACACGCTAAGCTATCCTGATCCGTACAGGTTTGACGCACGCAACGGTGAGATCCCTTATTTTAGGAGCAACTGGTACCGGAATATCGGGATCAGGAATCGCGCTAACGTAGATCCATATGAAATACCCGCCGGTGCTGACAGCCTGATGGCCATTGAAGATGGACTGATCAATGAGGGTGCACTTGAAAACGCCTTTGAAGGCACTCGCTGGGCTGATCTGTTACGTATTGCTTTAAGAAGAAATGATCCTGCTTTCCTGGCGGATAAGGTGTACGATAAACTTCAGAAAGAAGGTGATCCTGCTGCAGCTACCGTAAGGGCTAAACTCATGAACAAGTCAAACTGGTACCTGCCTTTCAGATTACAGTAAAAAGATTTCCTGTTGAAAAGCCGCCCTGCTGAGGGGCGGCTTTTTTGTTTTAAGAACACTGCGGCTGCTTTCGCGCTAAGCCGCAGGATGGAACAGGACGAAACCTGCGAAATTTTGTTATTAATTCGATCCATGATACCCGATAATTATGCCGTTCGGCATAACTTTCATCAATGATAAAAACGATTGCCATGTTAAAAATCTCCTCGCTTTTTTGGCCAACGATGAGCGGCCGCCTGATAGAAGAATTCGATCCTGCTGATCGTTCGCAAACCCCAATGGCATGTAACCATACAGACCAACCTGGCAGGTCCGAATGGCTGTCCCCATTTTTAGAAAGGATATCCTGCAGCCGGGCAGACGTGGCAAAAGTTGCCCCGCAAAGTGGCCCTGGCCGTTCCAGGAGACAAGAAAAGCTTTATCGCAGAGCAGCATTCCTCATGCTGTTTGCCTTTCCGTTTGGTACTATGGCTCAACAGAAAGCAAACGATGTTACCACTCCATTACACTTGCTGAAACCGGATTATGAAATACCGTATGGTGCACCAAAACCGGAGCAGGTGAAAGCAGTACTAGACAAAGTTTTTACCTATTTAGATGCGACTACTCCAGCGCAATTTGTAAACCGGAGAACGGGTGCAACCGTTTCTGCGGGTGCCACGGCCGATACCAACTGGATACTAAAACAAGGCGACTTCCGGTTAACGAGCTACGAATGGGGTGTAACTTACGCTGGTATGCTGCGCGCGGCGGAAACAACGGGTGACCAGCGCTATGGCAATTACACCAGGCAAAGGCTCGAGTTTATTGCCGATGCAGTGCCTGCTTTCAAAAATTTAGCGGAGCAATATCCCAGGGCTTCAAACGCGCTGCGGCAACCCGTGAGCCCACACGCACTTGACGATGCCGGTGCAATTTGTGCCGCCATGATTAAAACACTTCGTTCCGGAGGCAAACCCAGCCTAAGGCCCGTAATTGATAATTTTCTGAATTATATCAGTACAAAAGAATTCAGGCTTCCCGACGGTACACTTGCGCGTAACAGGCCACTGCCCAATACCATTTGGCTCGACGACATGTTTATGAGTGTTCCGGCGCTCGCACAGGCGGGAAAGCTAACCGGTGACAGAAAATACTACGACGACGCAGTGAAGCAGGTATTGCAGTTTTCGAAACGCATGTTCAACAGCGGTAACGGCTTATATATGCATGGATGGGTTCAGGACATGCAGGTACACCCCCAATTTCACTGGGCGCGTGCAAATGGCTGGGCCCTGATGGCAATGGTCGAATTGCTCGACGTATTGCCGGAGAACCACGCCGGAAGGAAAGCGGTTCTCGAGCAGTTCCAGGCACATGCAAAAGGCCTTGCTGCTTACCAATCGGGTAAAGGTTTCTGGCACCAACTGATCGATCGAAATGACAGCTACCTCGAGACTTCAGCCACAGCCATATATGCCTACTGTATTGCCCGTGGGGTAAATAATAACTGGCTCGATGCAAAAGCATATGCGCCGATGGCTATTCTTGCCTGGAACGCCGTGACCACCAAGGTAAACGATAAGGGCCAGGTTGAAGGCACGTGCGTGGGCACAGGTATGGGATTCGATCCGGCCTTTTATTATTATCGCCCGATCAATGTTTATGCTGCGCATGGTTATGGCCCGGTTCTGCTGGCAGGTGCTGAAGTGATCCAGCTTATGAAGAACAGGAGTATGGGCATCAATGATAGCGCCCTCATGGCCGACCAACCCAAATAAACAAAGATGATAGCAAAAACGGCGATGTTATTAGGGGTTTTGGCTATGCTGTCGTATGCCTGTTTGGCTCAAATTACGCCCAAAGCTTCAACGCAGGAGTTGAGGCTCACCCGGGCTGTAGCCGAACAACTCGCAGCCTATCCGCTTAAATGCGTTGTTCAGGAATACCCGAATAAACCATCGAACATTCTGGAAAAGCCGGAAGACGCGTTGGGGCCGCAACAAATGCATCCGGCTTTTTATGGCTGTTTCGATTGGCATTCGTCGGTGCATGGCCACTGGATGCTGGTGCGACTACTGAAGAAGTTTCCCGACCTGTCGAACGCCGGAATGATCAGGCAGGTATTGAAGCAAAACCTGGATGCGGCAAACATAGAAAAAGAAAGAGCATATTTCGCCCTGCCCATTAATGCCACATTCGAACGGATGTATGGCTGGGCGTGGTTGTTGAAACTTGCAGAAGAACTGCATACCTGGAACGACCCCGAAGGACGGCAGTGGGAGAAAAACCTGCAGCCGCTTACCGACCTCATTATAAAACGGACGGCAGCATTTCTACCAAAGCAAACCTACCCAATCCGCCAGGGTATGCACCCCAACACCGCCTTTGCACTCGCCTTTGTTTACGATTACGCGAACACCACCCGGAATGACACCCTCAAAAAGATTGTTGAACAAAGAAGCAGGGACTACTTTTTAAAGGACGCAAAGGCACCCGTAGAATGGGAACCCAGCGGTTCAGATTTTCTTTCGCCCGCGCTTGAAGAAGCGGACCTTATGCGCAGGGTTTTGAGCAAAACTGAGTTCAGGCAGTGGATAAACAACTTTTTCCCCGGGATAGTCGAAACCAAACCCGCTAATATCTTAAAGCCGGTATTGGTAGCCGACCGGACCGATCTGCAACTGGTGCACCTCGACGGACTCAACTTTAGCAGGGCCTGGTGTATGTTCGGCATTGCGCAGGCCTTAGATAGAAGCGATCCGTTGCATAACCTTTTTGTGCAGTCGGCCCATGAGCAGCTCAGCGCAGCATTTCCCAACATTGCCTCAGGCCACTATGGCGGCGAACATTGGCTGGCTTCGTTCATGTTATATGCATTGGATATGTCAGAAGGACTAGAATAGGCATCCAAGGTATGTTAAGGGTGCAGGTACAGCAACAGTGTGCAGGTTGCCTTGGCGGTGTAGTTCATAGCTTTATCGACCTGGCCGATTATCCTGTTCAAACAAGGTTGCAGCCAACCCGGCCATGTGCGCACCTTCTGAAGGCATTAGTTTGAGCAGCGTTACAAACCCCTGGCTTAGACAATGACTGGCGCATTAGCAACAACTCCGTTAATATAAGCCGCAGCTCTAATACGCGGTGAATAGCTTTTTTTAAGGAAGTGAGTCGCCAACCATTGGGAAGGCAGGAAACAATGACTCTGCCAGACATCTAGCGTTCGTCGCTGAAAAAAACCACTGGCAAAAATATTGAATCAATGTCGATTGGTTAAGTTTCGGTACTCATCCCAGGTGAATTGAATGATGCCGCACAAGGGAGTGACACCCGTCCGAACCGGGTTCATCCGGGCGGGCAACGATGCCCAATAGAAATCCTGCAGCTAGTCCCCAAAAAAAATGTTTCAACTAGTCGGCATTGGCTTATCCATCCCGAAAAATCTCCGAAAGGATAAAAACAAACTGATGAAGTTGACTATCCAATTGCTGTTGCTGGTCTTAATTACAAATTTGGCCAGCGCACAAAAAAAGCAGGTGCTTTGGTATGAACAACCAGCAAAAGATTGGAATGAGGCATTACCGATCGGCAATGGCCGTATTGGGGCGATGATCTTTGGCAGACCGGCGGAAGAGCTGATCCAGCTCAACGAACAAAGTTTATGGACAGGCGGCCCGGTGCGCCCAAATCCGAACCCGGAAGCTCCGAAGTTTTTTGCAGCCGGTTAGAGATGCCTTGTTCAAAGACAGCATCGGGCAAGCGGTACGATTACTCCGGAAAATGCAGGGTCCAAATACGGAAATGTACCAACCCCCGAAAAGTGCTCAGGGATGGTGGTACCGGCTAGAGCAACTAAACGGCGCAAAAGCCAGTAGCCAAAAGGTTAATTTCAACAACGAAACACATTATATCACCACCTTTGACACTGCTGCGGGAATAACGTACTTCTATGTGGCCGTTGCTTCCTAAAAAGAGTTTTTGAGAGCGATCAATAATTCATAAGCTGATAAATACAACATCATGTTTTTACGTTTCTGCCTTCTCATCATTTTAGCTAGCGGGATAAGTGCAAAATCGCAGCCGGTTCGCAATGCACCTGTAAAGTTCCGGTTTGGCAACGGAAAGGACCAACCCGGCCACGTTACGGTAAACGCCAACTCGCGGTATTCACCTGAAAAAGGATATGGCATCGATCGCAATACGAGCATTACGGATGGCGCAGGTTTTGCCACCAGCGATAAGCCCTTTTACTTTTCCGTAAAACTGCCGGAAGGCAACTACGACGTAAAGGTTACGCTTGGCGATAAGAAAGGAACGTCGGATGCGGCGATCCGTGCAGAGTGCAGGCGGATGATGGTGAACAGGATACAAACAAAGGCCGGCGAACTAAAAACAGTACACTTTACACTACACATCCGCGACAGCATTATAAGGAACCCCCAGGGGCAGCATAAGGTACGCCTGAAGTCACGGGAGGTAAATTACCTGCACTGGGACGATAAGCTTACGCTGGAGTTCAATGGCGAGTCTCCTAAGGTTTCGGCAATCGAGATCGTGCCTGCTTCAAAAAACGTGATCACCATGTTCCTTGCTGGCAACTCAACCGAAGTTGACCAGGCTGAAGAACCTTATACCGCCTGGGGACAAATGATCCCGTCGTTTTTTGTACCGGGCAAAATCGTGGTTGCCAATTATGCAGAATCGGGCGAGTCGCTCAGCAGTTTTATAAGTGAACGAAGGTTCGAAAAAGAACTCAGCCTTATGAAGCGCGGCGACTATGCTTTTGTTCAGTTTGGCCATAACGACATGAAGCAAAAGGGACCAGGAATCGGCGCATTTACTTCGTACAAAAAGGACCTGAGGTACTTTATTGCAGAGGTAAAGAAAAAGGGTGCGATCCCGGTGCTCGTTACCTCTATGCACCGCCGGTCGTTTGATAGTACCGGAAAGATCTCCCAGACACTCGGCGATTATCCGGAAGCAGTAAGGCAGACCGCCAAAGAAGAAGGGGTTGCCTTGATCGACCTGAATGCAATGAGCAAGCTGGCGTACGAGGCCTGGGGACCAACAGAATCGATCAAGGCATTTGTGCACTTTTCAGCGGGCGACTTCCCGGCTGCAACGAAAGACGTAAAAGACGATACGCACTTCTCACCCTTCGGGGCCTATGAGATCGCTAAACTGATGGTCACCGGCATACGGGAAAATGTTCCGAAACTGGCAAAATTCATTAAGCCAGGTACGCCTCAATTTAATCCGGCAAAACCTGGTAAACCCGGATCGTTTTACTGGCCGCGAAGCCCGTCCGTGGCATCGGTGAAACCCGACGGAAATTAAATGGTAGATACAGGGCGGTTGTTAATGGTAGAGACAGGGCGGTTGTTAAATGGTAGAGACAGGGCGGTTGTTAAATGGTAGAGACAGGGCGGTTGTTAAATGGTAGA
>JASLBT010000422.1 GCA_030146445.1 Segetibacter sp.
AGCATACTGTTTTCTTAGTTCCGAAACCAGTAAATCCCTGTGGGAAGAGGCATTCAGGCGACCGGCAATGGCTGCTTTTATGCCTTCGATTGTAGGTGGATGCGCGATAAAAGGCTTGATGTTTTCTGATCCGTCGAGGTAGTCTATAATGATCTTAGAAAAGTAGCCGGTACTTTTGTAGGGGATGTAATCGCAGTTTATCGGCATGGTTAAAGTGAACGATTAGTATGGTATGGTTAATAGATGAAAGGGTAGCAACATTTCTGCTGCCTAAGCAACAGCCTACCCCGTTTGTCTAAAAAGGTAAAATAACCGTTGCTGGGCAACCACCCGCGCCTTTGCCGTAGCGGTTGTCATTTACTACACGCACAACAACCGGATGATCAGTCAGAGATTTGATGCTTGCTCATTTATGCTATAACGTCCCCTTCGAGGTCGTAGTCAAAAGCTTTGGTAATTTTCACGTGCACAAATTCACCGATCGGCAGGGGCCTGGGAGTGTTGATGACTACTTCATTGTCCACTTCTACGCTGTCAAACTCTGTTCTTCCAAGATAGCGGCCGGCTTCTTTCTTATCTACAATCACTTTAAAAACCTTACCCACTTTCTCCTGGTTTCTTTCAAGGCTAATCTCCTGCTGCACTTCCATAATCTCCTGGCAGCGGCTTTCTTTTACTTCCTGGGGTATGTTATCAACGAGGCTATAAGCACCGGTTCCTTCTTCATGACTGTAGGAAAATATTCCGACCCGGTCAAAACGATGTTCTTCCAAAAATCCTTTCAATTCTTCCACATCCTCTTCCGTTTCTCCGGGGAACCCGGCGATAAGCGTTGTCCTAAGGCATATCCCAGGAACCTTTTGCCGAATATTATAGATCAATTCCGTCATCTCCTCGCGGGTAATTTGCCGTCGCATTGCTTTCAACATATTGTTTGAAGCATGCTGCAGGGGCATATCGAGGTAATTGCAAATGTTGTCGCGTTCGCGCACGGCATCGAGTATCTCCAGTGGAAATTTGCTGGGGTATGCATAATGCAAGCGTATCCACTCGAGTCCTTTTACATCGGCCAGAGCATGTAAGAGCCGGGGCAATTCACGCCGCTTATAAATATCAAGTCCATAGTAGGTGAGCTCCTGCGCAATAAGCATCACTTCCTTTACACCCCTTCTAACCAGTCCCTCTGCTTCTGCTACCAGTTGCTCGATTGTCTTACTGGTATGCTGTCCGCGCATTAAGGGGATTGCACAAAATGAGCAGGTGCGGTTACAACCTTCACTAATTTTCAGGTATGCGTAGTGCGACGGTGTGCTGAGCAATCGTTCACCAATCAACTCGGATTGATAGTTTGCTTCAAATCGCTTCAAGATCAAGGGAAGCTCCATTGTGCCGAAATAGGCATCCACTTCCGGGATTTCCGCTTCCAGGTTATTCCGATAACGTTCACTAAGGCAACCCGTGACGTATACTTTATCGAGGCGTCCCCGTCGCTTTAATTCAACCTGTTCAAGAATGGTATTTACACTTTCCTCTTTAGCCTTATCGATAAAACCACAGGTATTTACGATGACAATATTATGGTCCTTCTTTGAACTTTCATGCACAACAGCAATATCGTTTGCCAGCAACTGCCCACTTAGCACCTCACTATCAACCATATTCTTGCTACAGCCGAGCGTAATGATGTTTACCTTATCTTTCCTTAGTGTTCTCGATTTCATAAAGAGCCGCAAAGTTAAGGAGATTGATCTCCTGCCATTGAATTTAACCTTTCATTTATAACTTTTTAAACATCTTCGCCCATGTATATTCACTAACCCTTTACAAACCATTTTTAGATGAAGAAGCTGTTGTTTTCGCTTGCACTGCTCGTTTCTTTTGCGTCGTTTAGCCAGGACGTTTCAGGACCTCCGTACGCAACTGCAGCCGGTATTAAGATCTCGACCGGAGTGGCGTTTAGCTACAAGCAATTTGTTACGGTTAAAAATGCACTCGAAGCACAAGCGCTGTTTTTCAGGGAAGGTGTCCGGGTTATCGGCTTATACGAATTTCATTACCCTCTCGAAGGTGTCAGCGGCCTTGCCTGGTATGTTGGTCCGGGCGCCCATATCGGTATATACGGATCCAGGTACAAGGTCATTAACAATACCAGAACCGACTTAGGTATCGATGGTGTAATCGGTCTCGACTTTAAAATTCCAAATGTACCCATCAACCTTAGCCTGGATTGGCAACCAAGTTTTAGTATACTTGGTAATGCAGGTTTACAGCCCCAATTTGGTGGCGTGGGAATTCGATATGTTCTTAACTAATAGGTACTAATATTTTTAAAAGGTCTCTGCCGGAAACGACAGGGACCTTTTGTTTAAGTGACACTTCGGGACCTAAGATTGGGAAACAACTAAGTTTTGCAAGCGCTTAGCGGAGGATACTAAAGCCGCGGTACAGGGTTTTGTACAAGCGAGCCCGCCCGGATGAACGTTCGGACGGGCGTGGCAAGGATGTCGAAGAAAGTTACCTTGCTGGTTCCAAAAAAATATAACGTCGTTATTCAGCTGCCTGGAACAACGTATTCTCACCGCCTGAACCTGAATAAATACGATGCCTCTTTCTTTGCTTTCACATCGTCATTCTTTAAAAACATGCCGGGATTAACGGCTCATTACGTGCTTATTCGCTATAAATGGTGAAATTCGTGCCTCAATTAAGCGCTCCACATAGTATGGTCAATAGAAAAGTTCAGGTTTGGCTGCCTTTGTTGTTTTCCCTGGTGATGGTTATAGGGATGACGATTGGTTACAAGCTCAGGGAAAACACCAGCATGCCGGGTTTCTTTAAAATGAATAACAAGAGCCCGATGCAGGAGGTGATCGACCTAATTCAAATGAAATATGTTGACCCGGTGAAAACAGATACGCTCGGTAATAAGGTGATACAAGAAATGCTTTCAAAGCTCGACCCTCACTCCATTTATATACCATCGGCGAAACTAAGGGACATCAACGACGAACTCAGGGGTAATTTCAGCGGGATAGGGGTTGAGTTCCAACTTTTTTACGATACGGTCAATGTCCTCAATGTTCTCAGGAACGGTCCATCTGACGTCGCCGGACTGCAGGTAGGCGACAAAATAATCGCGGTAAACGATACATCGAAGATCGCAGGCATTCATATCAAACCCGAGAAAATACGTAAACTCCTTCGCGGCGAACGCGGAAGTGAGGTAAAGGTCACTGTTCTACGTGATGGAAAAGTTATGCCGTTCACGATTAAACGCGGTACTATCGCCACACCGTCTGTTGATGTTTCCTATATGATCACTCCTGAAACCGGCTTCATGCATATCAATATGTTCAACGAGCTAACTTACCGGGAGTTCATGCAATCGCTGGAGAAACTGCAGGCGCTAGGAATGAAGAAATTGATTGTAGACCTTAGGGGTAATGGAGGCGGACTTCTGAACCAGGCCGTGAAGATTGCTGATGAATTCCTTGACGGTAACAAGCTCGTAGTTTATACCGAGGGAACACATGTGCCGAAATACGAATACCGCTGCCTGCGCGAAGGCCTTTTTGAAACAGGCGAACTCACTGTATTGGTTGATGAAACATCTGCAAGTGCAAGTGAAGTACTTTCTGGTGCACTACAGGATTGGGACAGGGCAACCATCATCGGACGGAGAACTTTTGGAAAGGGATTGGTACAGGAGCAGTTTGGTTTGTCTGACGGATCGGGTTTGAGGCTCACCGTAGCCAGGTACTTTACACCACTTGGCAGAAATATTCAGAAGCCGTACAATAAGGGGTATACCGCCTATGAAGAAGAGGTCTACAGCCGTTTTCACAATGGTGAAGTGGTAAAAGGAGATTCAACTTTTACCGGCGAGCCTTTTAAAACGAAAAAAGGAAGAACTGTTTATGGTGGTGGTGGAATCACGCC
>JASLBT010000459.1 GCA_030146445.1 Segetibacter sp.
CCTGGTGCTCTGAATGAATCACGTACAGAGGTGAGGTGTCAACTTATCAACTAATAAGTTCTCAACTCCCTTCCTCCCTCGGCGCTAACTCTGCCTCTCCCGTTCTCTGCGGTGGTCATAAATTCAAAATTCAAAATGCAAAATTCAAATGAATTCCTGAACAAATGGGATTTAGTGCGATGAAGAACATCATTTTGGGCGTGCAGCTGTCAACCTATCAACTTATCAACCTATCAACCTATCAACTGATCAACTTTCCCCCCGATACCTCAATACCCAATCCACAATTGACCAACCTTTAATTAACTTGTTTGTTCAACGGCATAATCCGTTACTATGAGCCTAACAAGAATTTTCCTGTTGTTTATCGTTTCTGTCTTTTCGCCTGTGCTATACGCGCAGTCTTCAGGACGATTGACCGGCACCATCACAGACCGGGGTACTTTGAAGCCAGTTGCCGGCGCCACTGTTGCACTTTCCGGAGGTGCAGCGGGTTCAACCGATTCACTCGGCAGGTTTAATTTCTCAGAACTGAATTTTGGAAGTTATTCGCTAACGGTTACCGCGGTTGGCTACGGCGAGTACCGGTCGTACAACCTCGTAATCACCTCGGGGAACGAAGCCACTTTGGTAATTGAACTCGAACCGCAAAGGCAACAACTGGCCGGCGTGACCGTCACAACCAATAGGCGTACCGCCCAGGCGGCTACCCTCGAAAGTCCGCTTTCTGTTCAACGGCTTACCGCGGAAGAGATACGGAGTAATCCTGGCGGTAACTTCGACATCAGTCGGGTGATACAAGCGCTGCCGGGAGTGGGTGGCACATCGGGCAGTGTCGGCAGCTTCCGCAACGACATCATCATTCGTGGCGGTGCACCAAACGAAAACGTCTTCTACCTTGATGGAATTGAAGTGCCGGTCATTAACCACTTCGCAACACAAGGCAGCGCGGGCGGTCCAACAGGAATTCTAAACGTATCGTTTATTGAAGACGTAAAACTCAATACGTCGGCGTTTGAGGCACGCCACGACAATGCTTTATCCTCGGTGTTCCAGTTCCGCCAGAAAACGGGTAATCCCAACAGGGTGCAAGGCAATTTCCGGCTGAGTGCAACTGAAGTGGCAGCCACTTTTGAAGGGCCGATTAAAAAAGAAAAAACGACCTTTCTCGCTTCCGCACGCCGATCGTACCTCCAGTTCCTCTTCCAGGCGATCGATTTGCCGATTCGTCCAAACTACTGGGATTTCCAGTTTAAGGTCACGCACCGGGTATCGGAGAAGACAACCCTTACCTTATTGGGTGTCGGGGCAATTGACGAGTTCTCATTTGCAGAACCAAAAACCGCTACACCAGAGAAACTGTATGTGCTCAATTCAAATCCCTCCATCGATCAATGGAGTTATACCGTCGGAGCAGCGTTACGTCACCAGCTTGAAAATGGTTATCTCAGCGTAACGCTCAGTCGCAACATGTTGGACAATCGCCTGAATAAGTTCGAAAACAACAGGGTGCCAAAAGAAGGAGAAAGAATACTACGGGTAAGGTCGCAGGAAGTGGAAAATAAACTCCGGGTTGAAGTCAATAAGAACTACACCGGATGGAAATTAGCCTACGGAATTATGGGGCAATTGGTTGATTATAGCAATACCACGTTCAACCGGGTGCGGAAAGAAATTTCCGACGAAAACGGGCAAGTGGTTCAGCCCGCGGTGACCGTAAATTTTACCTCGCCCCTCAAAAGTTTTTTTCGTTTTGGTGGATTTGTACAGGCCGGAAAGCGGTTCTTTGATGAACGGCTGGGCATCAGTGCAGGTCTTCGTGCCGATGGCAATTCGTTTACTGATGACGGTGCCAACCTTGCAAAGACCTTATCACCCCGGCTTTCCCTTTCGTATGTATTTGCCCCCAAATGGACATGGAACAGTTCGGTTGGAAGATATTATAAGATCCCACCGTATACCATTCTTGGATTTGCGGATAACAATGGCACGTTGGTAAATAAAAGTGCAGCATATACCAGGAGCGATCATTATGTAACCGGAATAGAATTCCTGCCCTACGACGCGCTTCGATTTACCCTGGAAGGTTTTTACAAAGGCTATGCAATGGTGCCGGTATCAGTACGTGAAGGCATTTCACTCTCCAATCTCGGGGGAGATTTTAGTGTTTTGGGTAATGAGGCGGTTACCAGCACCGGAAAGGGACGTGCATATGGTTTTGAATTTTTTGCACAACAGAAACTCACCCGCAAACTTTTCGGGATACTTTCCTACACCTGGTTCAAAAGCCGGTATAGCGGCACCAACGGTCGGTTGATACCAAGTGCCTGGGAGAACAATCACCTGTTGAGCATTACGACGGGCTATAAGCTTGGTCGCAACTGGGAACTGGGCGTAAAGTTCCGTTACCAGGGAGGCGCACCATATACCCCGTTTGATGAGACGCTTTCCAGGCTAAACTATTTATCGCTTGGGACCGGCCGACTGGATTATGCCCTGCTCAATACCCGCCGGCTGAACGCATTTCATGCCTCAGACCTACGGATCGACAAAAAGTGGAACTTTAAACGATTGACCCTTGATGCCTTTATTGATGTGTCGAACTGGTATGCTGCCAAAAGCCCGGGTTATCCGCAATATACTTTCCAGCGCAATGCAACAAATACGGCTTTTCTGACCACCGATGGCCGACCCATAAAGCCAGACGCCAGTAATGCAATACCGGTGTTATTGCAAAACAACGACGCACAGGTTACCCCAACGATAGGGCTGATTGTGGAGTTCTAGCGCAGAGATTCAAAATGCAAATGCAAATTCAAAATGCAAAATGTAAAATGAAAAATGAATTTCCGACCAACTGAAGTCTGGTGCTCTGACTAAACCAGTTTCTGACCTCAACCCTTCAACCTATCAACTAATCAACTTTCTTCCTTATGTCAATACCCAATACCTCAATACCCAATCCCCCTCTTCAACCTATCAACTAATCAACCAATCAACTTTCTGTCCCAATACCTCAATACCTAAATCCCCAACTTCCAATCCACGCACTACCGTACAAGAGTGCGACGCAACGGCTGCCTCATAGTACCACTACCGTTGGGTCCATAAAGACTTGAATTATGGTGCGACAAGCGGAATTGCGGAGGCATATTCATTTATGGCTTATTTTCAGTGTGCTGACTATTTTTTAACCATGATTCTACATATGTATAAACCATTAAAGTCGATCGTAGTTTGTTTTTCGCTCTGTATTTCCTCCCAGATTTCGGCGCAGGTACAACAACCTGCTACCCTTACAACAGCCGACTATGCGCGGGCAGAAAAGATGCTTGCTTACAATACCGGGCAATTGGTCGATCGTGCAACAGTTAAGGCGACCTGGTTGGCCGATGACCGTTTCTGGTACCGGGTGCTGACCCCCCAGGGAAGTGAATTTGTGCTCGTGAACCCCGCAAAAAAACAACGCACCACAGCCTTTGATGCGCAAAAGCTCGCTGCTGCATTGTCTGCAGCCTCTGGCACTAAATACGAAGCAACACGGCTTCCTTTTTCTACAATCAATTATAGCAGTGATGAGGGTCTTCAGTTTTCAGTGGCTGGGAAAAACTGGAAATTCAATGCAGCAAACAGTTCAGTTGTGGCCGATGATGCACCTCTCGCAGGCACCTCTACGGGCACAAGCCCGAACAGCGTACTATCACCGGATGGTAAAAGGGCCGCTTTTATACGCGATTACAACCTCTGGGTGCGCGACGTGACCACCAATAAGGAGACCCAGCTTACGACAGATGGGATCAAAGACTTCGGCTATTCAACCGACAACGCCGGCTGGAAGAAAAGTGATCGCGCCATATTGGCCTGGTCGCCGGACTCGAAAAAGATTGCGACCTACCAGCAAGATCAGCGGAATGTTAGCGACATGTACCTTGTTACGACCAATGTTGGCAGCCCAACCCTGCAGGCGTGGAAATATCCGCTACCCGGCGACAAAGAGGTGATTACAATCCAACGGGTCATCATCGAGGTCGACAATCCAAAAGTAATCCGGCTGAAGATGCCACCCGATGCAAGAAGGGGAACCCTTTGCGATGATATCTCGTGTGGTGGTAAAGACTTCGGAGATGTGGATTGGAATAGTGATGGGTCGAACCTTGCCTTTGTATCAACAAGCCGCGACCACAAGCAGGCAACTGTGTGGATCGCCAATGCAGCAACGGGCGAGATCCGCCAGGTGTTCGCCGAAAACGTTCCCACGCAATTTGAGTCGGGTCAGGGAAGTGTAAACTGGAGATACCTGCCTGCAACAAATGAGATCATCTGGTTTTCGGAACGTGATAACTGGGGGCACCTGTACTTGTATGATGCAACAACAGGCAAGGTGAAGAACCAGATTACCAAAGGCGAATGGGCCATTTCTAAGCTGTTGAAAGTAGATGAGAAAACACGAACCCTGTACTTTCTTGCAGGTGGAAGGGAACAGAACCGTAATCCGTATTTCAGCCATTTGTACAGCGTTGCTTTTGATGGCAAAAAGCTGATGCTGCTTACCCCGGAAGATGGAAACCACCAGGTAAGTTTTTCTCCTTCGGGCCGATATTTTGTTGACAGTTATTCGAAGCAGGATGTGCCGCCGGTGACTGTGCTACGTAATGCAAGCGGCAAGCTGGTGCTGGCTTTAGAGAAGGCCGACATCTCAAGGCTTACGGCAACTGGGTGGAAACCACCTACGCCGATCGTCGTAAAAGCGAGGGATAACAAAACCGATTTGTACGGTCTGATGTTTACGCCGACCAGCCTGGATCCAAATAAAAAATACCCCATCATAAATTACATCTATCCGGGTCCGCAGGGTGGTAGTATACGAAGCTGGAGTTTTGAAAACGCCTTTGGTGATAACCAGGCGCTTGCTGAGTTGGGCTTTGTGGTAGTTGCAATAGAAGGAACCTGCAATCCCTTGCGCTCAAAAAGCTTTCACGACATGTGTTACGGCAATATGGCCGATAATACGTTGCCCGACCAAATTGCCGGCATGAAGCAGCTCGCCGCCAAATACGCCTATATCGACATTGACCGCGCAGGCATTTGGGGGCATTCCGGTGGTGGATATGCTACAGCCGCGGCAATGTTTCGTTTTCCCGAATTTTTTAAGGTCGGTATCTCAGAATCCGGTAACCACGACAACCGCAACTATGAAGATGATTGGGGCGAAAGATATATCGGTTTGCTCACGACCGGGACAGATGGTAAATCGAACTATGAAGCACAAGCGAACCAGAACTATGCAAAAAACCTAAAAGGCAAACTGATGCTGGCGCATGGCATGCTGGATGATAATGTTCCGCCATACAATACCCTGTTAGTTGTGGAAGCATTGGAGAAAGCAAACAAAGACTTTGACCTGGTGATCTTCCCCAATAGCCGGCACGGCTATGGTGAGTTCGGACCTTATATGATGCGCAGGAGATGGGATTATTTTGTGCGCCATTTACTCGGGGCTATCCCGCCGCACGAGTATGAACTGAAGACAAAGACCGATCCCAGGGTTGGCGGTTGATCGGTTGATCGGAAGATAAGTTGATAAGTTGATAGGTTGAGTGGTTGAAGGTGAGAAGTTGCATGGTACACAAGATTGAAATCAATAGTAAGGGCCACCCGGTTTGGATGGCCCTTTTGTTATTTGTACAATAAGTATGTGCTGCGGTTTAATGAACCACCACCAGTTTTTTCACCAGGGTTGTTTCGTTGGTTTTTAGTTTCACGATGTAAGTGCCTGTGATCAGCGTCGACGTTTGAATATTTATCGGGCCGCTGTCGGCGGTAAGCGTTTGTTTTAGCAGGGCTTTACCAGCAGCATCGGTAATTGTCAATTCGCCTTTGGTGGATGCAAGGTTGAAGCTGATCGTGGTTACCGATGTCGATGGATTGGGGTACATCGTCAACTCACTTTGGCGGCTAAAGCTGACCAGCTTAACGGGAGTATAGCTGAATGAACCATCAGCTGACTCCAGCCTGATCCGGTAGAAGTTACTTTTTTCCAGCGGTTGTTTGTCGATGTGCTCGTAGTTATTTGCCGACCCCAAAGCTGCGATCGTGGCAATGCTACTCCAGGTAAATCCGTTCGCACTGCGCTCTATGATGTACTTGCTGGCATCCACTTCTGTTGCTGTTTGCCAGGTGATCAGTACGTCGGCCCCTTTTTTAACGGCGGCAAATGAGGTAAGTTTGATTGGCAGTGGTCCGGACCCAGCTTGTGCGAGCTGTTGAATTTCGAGTAAGCTTAACGAGTAATTATACAACCTTAGTTCGTCAAGCATTCCTTTGTATGGTGCGGGAGCGTTCGTGTTGGCCAAGAACTCCAGTTCGCCGATGTTGCCGATAACAAGGGCGCTTGCCTCGCCGATCGCTTTAGCCTTTGTATTTCCTGTTTCCCGAACTAAAACGCCGTTCAGGTATGCACGAAGTTTTTTGGTCATCGTATCACGCACTAAGACTACGTGCACCCAGCTATTTGTGAAAAATGGCGCCCCGTTTGTCTGCAATTCATCTTTGCCGCCACCGCCCGAGTCGTTGTCGTCGTCCAGGGCAAAACGAAGTTGTTTATTTTTAAACTCGATGTCAAATCGTTTGCCGGTGGCCCCGGTTGCAGCATTGCGTGAGATGGACCCTTTGCATAAAAGATAAGAACTCGTGTTATTGTTTTGAGGAAGCAGGTCAGGCGGAGCCTTCATCCAGAAAGCAATTGAAAACGAGCCGCGGTTGATAAAGAGATGGTCTTCGCCGGGAATACTCACCGGGTATTTGGATGTATCGGCATTTGCGAAATCCAAAGCATTTTTCATTTTGCCCGCTATTCTGATGGTTGAGTCGTCATCCTCCAAATGCAAATTGCCGTGGTTCTGGTACTCACTGGAGTCGATCACCAGGATACCGTCAGGTTCATCAAAACTCCAATGTCCGACTAGCCCGGGCGCAAATGTTCGGGCTGTAGTGAATGTCCAGATTGCCCCGGTAGCTGTTCCTTTATCGTTGCTTGCATCGACCCGCCAGTAATAGGTCGTCGAGTCAAGCAGGCCGCTTAGCTCGTAAGATGGTGAAGCGGCATAAGGAACATCGGCAACCCTGGAAAGGGTGGAAGGAGCGTTTCCGAAGTATACGTGGTAGCTCGTGGTATTGCTGCTGCCAGTCCACGTTAAAATAACTTTTCCTTCGGCGAGCTCCACATGCTGATAGCCATTTGCCGGGTTTGGAGATCCTGTAACTGCGGGTGCCGACGGTAATGGCGGTGTTTTTACAGGTGCTATTGTGCTATACGATGAAAAACCTGCACCCTTTACTGCCCTTAGACGGTAGTAATAAGTGGTGTTCGGTACCAGGCCGCTGTCGATATAACGGGATGCGTTGGCTGCGGGCTGAGCAATCTCAGCAAATGAGAGGCTATCTTCAGAACGCTCCAGCACATAGTAGTCCTCGTCCGCCGCATTGTCGGTCCAGTTGATGGTTACCGTGCTATATGGCGACGGGCTTTCAAACGTTGTTGCGCCAAGGACAACATCTGTCGGCGGCAATATAAAGGCCGGGGGTACTGTATTGATGAGCCCATTGATATAAACCTCGATGTTCAGGTATTCCGGGTGACTGCTGCTGAACAATGTTGCATCGGCTTTGTTGTTTTTGTTTAAGCCGTTGGCGTCTTCCCATATATCGGGCATACCATCACTGTCGCTATCTTCAGGTGCAGGTGCATTGAATACGTTGCCCACTCCGCCATTTGAAAATGGCAGGTCGGTTTCCCGGTAAACGTAATATCCCTGAGTGCCCCGTGACCTCACTTCTTCTGCAAGCAATGAGTCTACCTGGTCGCGCTTGGGATAAGATGCACCAGCGCTATCAGCAACAAGCTGGTAGGCTTCTTCAGCAGTTAGGAGTGGATTTGCTGCAGGGTAGGGGAATGGTTGCATTTTGAATGCAGCAGCCGTTATTCCCGGGTAACCGGTAGAATCGTAGGGTACCAAGGTGCCATCAAGTGCCCCATTCACATTATTATCAAAGTAATTGCCGGAGGCAAACAGGTTGAACGTACCTGTACCGCGGGAAAACGGGGTTGTTTGCGATGGCGGAGTAAGTGGTCCGCTCATGAAATAGTTGTTGATGATATTTACCTCTGATATCCCCGATGAACCGCCCATGATGTAGGCATCGCCCGACCAGCCATAGTTTAGTGTTGGTCCGAGACGATTACCATTTCCCCAATTGTATACGACATTATTTACAAATTCGTTTACGCCCTTTACTTTTGGATTACGGGTTTTATTACTGATATAGAGATTTCGTAGCAGGCTGATTTTTCCACCGTCGGGAGTTTGTATGAGCCCGCCGGCCGAGTGATTACTACGATGAAGCCCCTGGGCGATTATGGAGTTTTGTATTGTAATGCTGTCGGGTGAAGAACCTTTGTTGTCCCAATTGATCGAGAAGACTTCGTCCATACCCCAGGAAAAAGACATATGATCAAAAATCATGTTCCTCCCGTTTGAAAGGCCGGACGCATCTTTACCCGAATTGTTGGTGGCCCCAAGCCTTACGCGCAGGTAGCGGCTGATGGTGTTACTCGCCCCCGAAAACGTCACCCGTTTACCGGATAATACGATGCCGTCGCCTGGTGCCGTTTGGCCGGCTATGGTCACGTTGGCGCCTACGACAATATCGGAAAGCAGCTTAATGTTGCCACCTACTGCGAATACCACGATCCGCCCCGGTTTGCTAACCGCTTCGCGGAACGATCCCGGTCCTGCGTCGTTTATATTGGTTACAATATATACTTCACGGTTTGCAACTGCACGGGCGCCTTTGGCAAAACGACCGAATCCGTCTGCTCCCGGAAAAGCAAGGGTTTGCGCATTTGATGATGTAGTAAATAACAGGAGACTAAAGAAAATTGCGGTGTAGATTTTATTCATATTGGCGTATTTGATGAAAATTGAATCGTCGTAATAAGGAGAGCAAACAGCATGGCCGGTAAATGCCATACAATTTAAACGCTGAATTGCTTGTATCTGTCCTGCACCATCGGAACCGGTAAATTGGAAATTATAAATGTAAAAGGAAAGCGTGAAAGCTCAAATGTAAAAATTTAGAGTCAACCGAGAGAACCCCAGTCGATGAGCTTAGGTTCTTAACGGAACCAACAGGAAGTAAAGCGATAGTTGTTGGGGGGAATGTTGCTTCTATGCCGTTGCTCACTTCATTTAGCTGGAAACCGGTGGACTTAAATCAAACATGTGCTTTGATAGTGTTTAATGTACACGTAGGAAGGCAAGGTTAGTTGTCTGCTTTGATCCACTACTGGTAGTTTCAGCATTCTTCCGAGTAATGCGCAGTGTTTGAGCATGATTTTATCCTTTAATAATTCTGCAATTATTAATTTGCATCGATCCCACATTCATCATCTTTATTTATTGCGCTGCACCATACTTCTAAACTGATTATTTAATTTCTTCACTATCAATAGCCGTAATATCTATTTAAGTAAACAACTGATGTATAATGCTAATTTCAGTCTCAATGTCGGTACTCAAATAGTTTCTTTTGGACTCAACTATACTAATTCAATTGAATATCGTTTCAGCTTCCCCCTACTGGTTGGCCGGTCGCACTCCGTCCGAACCTGGTTAATTTCGGTCGCGCTAGTACCGCAGTTTACTGCACGTAAGGCTCAACTAAACATTACTGATTCTACAATGATGATTTTGCAGACCTGCCGCATTCATCATCCTGAATTTATTGCGCTGCACCATACTTCTGATCTAGTCGTTCTAATTTTTTCCATTTTAAACAGCTGTTATATTTATTTAAGCATATTCAGTGGAAGATGATCATAACCGTTTATTTATTGTGCATGCCTGGTTCCCGGCTAATGCCTAAATTGTCCGGATGTTGAAAAACATTTTA
>JASLBT010000007.1 GCA_030146445.1 Segetibacter sp.
ATGGCTGAACTCATCGTCAGCATGGTGCCGAATGTAGACCTGATCCGGATGGTGAGCAGCGGCACGGAAGCTTGTATGAGTGCCATACGGCTGGCGCGCGGCTATACCGGTCGTAATAAGATCATTAAATTCGAGGGCCATTATCACGGCCATGCCGATAGCTTCCTGGTGAAGGCGGGCAGTGGTGTTGCCACGTTTAACATACAGGCTGTCCCGGGTGTTACCGCCGGTGTGGCAAACGATACCTTAACCTGTGCCTACAATAACCTGGATGCCGTAAAGCGACTCGTTTCGGAGAACAGGGGTGAAATTGCAGCAATCATCACCGAACCCGTTGCCGGAAATATGGGATGTGTATTACCCCACGATGGCTTTTTGCAGGGATTGAGAACCATTTGCGATGAAGAAGACATCGTGTTGATCTTCGATGAAGTGATGACCGGTTTTCGGCTGGCGGCGGGTGGTGCACAAGAGGTTTATGGCGTTCGTGCCGACCTCGTAACCTATGGTAAAGTAATCGGCGCGGGTATGCCCGTTGGTGCATTTGGCGGCAGTCGCAGGATCATGGAACATATCGCCCCGCTCGGTAGTGTTTACCAGGCCGGAACGCTGAGTGGCAACCCTATCGCGATGATTGCGGGGTATACTTTGCTGACGGAATTAAAAGGCAACCCATCAATTTACCGGGAGTTAGAGGAGAAAACAATTTACCTCAGGGATGGATTGGATACTGTGCTAAAACAATGGGGTAAACCATATGTCATCAATCAGCTCGGTTCAATGATCAGTGTCCATTTTAGTGAGCACCCCGTAACCGATTTTGCCAGTGCTGCAGCAGCAAATAACCAGTTGTTCAGTCACTTTTTTCACGCCATGCTCAACAGGGGAATCTATCTTCCACCGTCGGCGTTTGAAAGCTATTTCCTGAACAATGCCCTATCGTATAAAGACCTCGACCAAACTATTTCAGCTGCAAAAGAAAGCCTGGAGGAAATAGGATAATCACTACTTCTTGTTGAACGTGGATCACTTAAGATTCTTTTTTTGGCCCCAGCTGGTGTAATACTATTTGGCATCCTTGCCCGCCCGCTGCGCAGTCGGACGGGCGTCGCACTCTTGTACCGCAAGTCGCTTAGCAGCGTTTCAATGAATCCTTTCTAAAAACGGGCAAGTCTTCCATTCACACGATTACCAGCCTACTAGTTTTATGTAATTGGTTTGCAGTGAGCTAGGCGGTTATTGGTTAGTTCAGTAGCAAAAACAAGGGGCATGACGCAAACTAAGCACTTTGGCTCAGCAGTTCACATGGCTTTAGGCCGGTATGCTTCTTAAAAGCTGTAGAAAAGTGCGAAATGGAGGAGTAGCCCAGCAGTGCCGAAACATCAGTTACGCTTAAACCTTTTTCGTACAACAGGTATTTGGCGTGCTCCATTCGTTGTTGCTGGTAGAAGTCGAAGATGGTCGTTCCGAAGATCTCCTTGAAACCCTTTTTCAGGTAACATTCATTGATGGCGACTTTCCGGCTGAGTTCCTTGATGGTGATTGGGTCGCCGATGTGCTGCAGTAGTATTTCGCGCGCATTTAGAATTTTCTCCCTGTCGAGGTCATTTGCAAGAAACTTGCACGAAAATCCCTCTTCTTTTTCGTCGAGCAGGCATTCGAGGCTATAGAGCAGGATCTCGTGAATTTTTGCATTCACGAAAATGTTTTCGAGACTGCCGGTATAGCTGTGCGTAAGAAACGAGTCGAGCACATTACGCTTGCGGCTGCAAAGCGGAAAAAGCTTGGTAAACGATGATGGATGCCGGAAGGCAACCACTTCGTCTTTACGGTTACTGAGTTTAACGTTCTGCGTAAAGCGGGAAAGAAAAGTTTGGGTAAAGTAAAATGAGAAAACGTCTACGGTTCGCGTTTTACCATTACAGGGATCTGTGGGAAGTTGACGGCATTTGGTACAGCCCTTTTCTTCGCAATACCTGTTGCCCGTAATACAAAACCTCAGTTCGAGGTAGTTGTTTTCGGGTTGCTGTTGATGGTAGTGGTAAACCATCATACCCGTGTCGTCGCCTATTCGCTCGTGGTGCGCGAAATATCGCTTGATGGAATATTGAATTGAACCCGGAATATGTTGCTCTTTTTCATGGAGCAAATCCAGCAAGGGATCAATCTCCTGCTGGTTCGACAGGCGCAGTATATCCAGGGGTTTCAACATCAGGGGCAAATGTAGTGTAGAAAGGGTATTCAGTTCAAATGACTTGACCAAATGACAATATCATGGCAGTTTAATAGAACAGTAAAGTTGATAAGTTGATCAGTTGACAAGTTGAAAGGAAACACGACCAGTTTCACGTCTGATACCCCATAATTTATCACCGGGGTACCTCTCCCGTCACCCAAACAACAATCATTCAACATCTGGCGTTAACACTTAAAATTTCCCCGCATCACCGCACCATCTTTCATTACTCACATCCCATCACTTGCTCAACCTTTTACTATGTGTTCCTACTATGTGGCCTATGTGTCTATGTGGTAAACAAAGAAGTTTCAACTGGTTGATGATACTTTTCCTTACAACCCTTTTTTACCATAGAAACATAGAAAAGACACATAGCCCTCTTCACCAAATCTCGTCGCCGTAGTCCAATCCGATCAATACTTCAAATCCGGCATTTTGATGACAGGTAAAACATGCTCCATCACGTCTCATATCACATCTCTCATATCTCATCACCGAATTCAACATCTATCATTTAGCATTCAACATTTCATTTCGTTCAGCTACTTGCTGCCGATGAACGGAGCGTCGCAACCAATGTCGCCAGTGCCTCAAAAGCTCGAACCAAAAGACCGAAAAGCGAGCTCAATGTTTTAACATCGAAATATGCTTCCCGCTGCTATTTTACCGGAGAAAAGACGTTATTTTTTGTACCTTCGCACACCTCCTTAAAATCAATAAAAGAAGGGATAATCAAGCATTTATGAGTGAAACAACTTTCGTAACCGCCGCAGATCAAAATAAAAATTATGGAGCCGACAGCATCCAGGTTCTTGAAGGCCTGGAAGCAGTAAGAAAACGGCCTGCAATGTATATCGGTGACGTGGGCGTTAAAGGGCTGCATCACCTGGTGTATGAAGTGGTTGATAACAGTATTGATGAAGCTCTTGCCGGCTATTGTAAAAACATTAATGTAACCATCCACGAGGATAACTCGATCAGCGTAAGTGATGATGGTCGTGGCATTCCGACCGCTATTCATACTAAGGAAAACCGTAGTGCCCTCGAGGTGGTTATGACGGTGTTACACGCCGGGGGAAAATTTGATAAAAGCACCTATAAAGTAAGTGGTGGTTTGCACGGTGTTGGGGTAAGTTGCGTAAACGCACTTAGCACTACCCTGCACGTTACGGTACACCGCGAAGGAAAAATATTTGAACAGGAGTACCATTGCGGTGTTCCTGAATACCCGGTTCGTGAAATTGGTACTTCGTCATCCACCGGAACCACTGTTCGCTTTTGGCCGGATTACAGCATATTCATCGTTTCTGAGTATAACAAAGATATACTGGAAGGTCGCCTGAGGGAATTGGCGTATCTGAACCGGAAGATCACCATCAACCTGACCGACCTGCGTGAAAAGGATGATACGGGTAAACCGTATTCAAAGGTTTTCTACAGTGAAGGTGGTATTGTGGAGTTCGTGGAAATGCTCGACAAAAATGGCCGGCGGACTCCGCTGATCCCAAACACACTTTTTGTGGAGGGACATGATGAAGCCAGCAATGTTGCCGTTGAGGTGGCGATGACCTATAACGACGATTTCAAGGAGCACATCTTTTCGTATGTAAACAACATTAACACCATCGAAGGCGGTACGCACGTTACCGGTTTCCGGCAGGCACTCACAAGGGTGTTTAAAACGTACGGAGACAAAAACGGCCTGTTCGAACGCGCCAAAGTAGTTGTTGAAGGGGATGACTTTCGTGAAGGTTTAAGCGCAATTATTTCCGTAAAGGTTCCCGAACCACAGTTTGAAGGACAAACCAAAACAAAGCTGGGTAACAGCGAGGTCAGCGGTATCGTTCAAACCACGGTAGCGCGTGCGCTTGAGCACTACCTTGAAGAAAATCCCCGTGAGGCAAAAAACGTGATCTCCAAGATCGTTCTTGCCGCGCAAGCAAGGGTGGCCGCAAAAAAGGCCCGTGAAATGGTGCAGCGTAAAACGGTTTTAAGTGGTGGAGGCTTGCCCGGTAAACTTGCAGACTGCTCGGAGAGGGACCCGACCAAAACCGAACTTTACCTAGTAGAGGGAGATTCCGCCGGGGGTACAGCCAAGCAAGGTAGGGAACGGAGTTTCCAGGCCATTTTACCGTTGCGCGGTAAAATCCTGAACGTTGAGAAGGCAATGGAGCACAAAATTTATGAAAACGAGGAGATCCGCAATATGTACACCGCCCTGGGTGTTACAGTTGGAACACCGGAAGATCCAAAGCAATTGAACCTTACAAAATTGCGCTACCACAAGCTTATCATCATGACAGATGCCGATGTGGATGGTAGCCACATTGCTACGTTGATTCTTACGTTTATTTTCCGGTACATGAAAGAATTGGTAGAAGCGGGGTATGTGTACATTGCACAGCCACCATTGTACCTGGTGAAGAAGGGTAAAGAGCAGGAATATGCCTACAGCGAAGAGCAACGTAAAGTGTGGGTCGAGAAGCTGGGCGGTGGCAAAGATGATAGCGTAACTATTCAGCGGTATAAAGGACTTGGGGAAATGAACTCGGAGCAGCTTTGGGAAACGACGATGGATCCGGCACGCCGCACGCTAAAAAGGGTCACCATTGAAAGCCTTGCAGAAACGGACCGCGTGTTTAGTATGTTAATGGGCGACGAAGTAGCTCCGAGAAGGGAGTTTATCGAGAGCCATGCTAAATATGCGAGAATCGACGTTTAATTACATTATCGGTTTAGTAATAATCTTTTTGGGTTTAGACCGGTTTAAGAAAAGCGGAATTGCCCGGTTGTACGGGTAAAAGCATGATTACCTGCTTTTTTTGTAGCTTGCGCGCGGCTCGGGGATGTTAATTACTTACTTATTAAAACCAATTGAACATGGATAACTCAAAAATGCTAAGAGCATATTGCCTGAAAACGAAAGAAAAAGATGTTCCTATGCATGATGCCGTTATTACAAAAACCGCGAAGGGCGGATATATGGCTGGCGGAAACGACGGTAAAGGGAATAAGATGGCAGCTATTTTAAGTGAAGCAAAAGCTTTACAAGCAATAGAGGACGGTGTAGCCTCAAAAGGATTTTAATACACCTGTTATAACGAATAGGAAACCCTGCGATTGCGGGGTTTTTTTATGTCCCAAAGCATAGGGAAGCAACGAAGGATTAGGAATGGACAGGAACAGGATTTGATGCTGGTTTCACCACTGCCTCGTGCATCCGGGTTAAAAACCGCAGCATGGACTCCATGCTTTTTATATCGTCTACCACCAGCAGGAACATTTTACCAACCTGCTTCAACCTTGCTTTGTTGGTGCCTGTTTGCAGGTATGCCAACACATTTTTGAACAAGTCCGACTCGAAGTATGGTGAGTCAGGACGGTTAATAAAATAGCAACGGAGCGTATCGTCCTTGAGGCTCATTTTCTCGAAGCCAATCGCAACTGCCAATTTACGGCATCGGACAGTGGTAAACAGGTCGAGCACAGGCTCGGGCAGCGGACCAAACCGGTCGAGCAATTCTGCCTTAAAGTCTTCAAGTTCCTGGTCGTTTTCGCAATTATCGAGGCGGGTATAAAGTGAAAGTCTTTCTGTAATACTGTCGACGTAGCTGTCCGGTATCAATATTTCGAGGTCGGTATCTATTGTACAATCGGTAACGAAGTCATCCTGCTTCTGGATTTCTTCTTTAAACAGTTCTTTAAACTTGCTACGCTTGAGTTCGCGGATGGCCTCATCAAGAATTTTTTGGTACATCTCGAAACCAATTTCAGCCATAAAGCCGCTTTGTTCGCCGCCGAGCATATTGCCGGCACCGCGGATATCGAGGTCGCGCATCGCGATCTGGAAACCGCTACCCAGTTCACTATGTTGTTCCAACGTTTGTAAACGTTTACGGCTGTCGCTCGGCAGGGTACTAATTGGAGGCGCAAGCAGATAACAAAATGCTTTGCGATTACTTCTACCCACGCGGCCGCGAAGCTGGTGCAGGTCGCTCAATCCAAAGTGGTGCGCATTATTAATGATGATCGTATTTACGTTTGCGATATCAACACCGCTTTCCACGATATTGGTACAAACCAATACGTCATATTTCTTTTCGATGAAGTCAAGGATTCGTTCTTCTAACTCATGCCCCTCAAGCTGACCGTGTGCAAAACCGATCGAAAGGTCGGGACAGAGCCCCTGGATCATGCCGGCCATTTCACCAAGGCCTTGTACGCGGTTGTGAATAAAAAATACCTGTCCACCCCTTTCGGTTTCGTAATAGATCGCATCACGGATGGCGTCTTCATTAAACACCATTACTTCCGTTTGTATTGGTTGGCGGTTAGGCGGTGGAGTATTGATGATGCTCAGGTCGCGTGCGCCCATAAGGCTGAACTGCAAGGTGCGCGGTATCGGTGTTGCTGTTAGCGTAAGGCAATCGACATTCGTTTTTAGTGTCTTAAGCTTTTCTTTTGCACCAACGCCAAATTTCTGTTCCTCGTCGATGACCATTATGCCGAGGTTCTTAAACTGCACCTCTTTTCCTAATAGGGCATGCGTGCCGATTATGATATCCACCTTGCCTTCCTCCAGGCGTTTTAGAGTGTCTTTTTTGTCTTTTGTCGATTTGAAACGGTTGATGTAATCAACAGTGACAGGGAAGTCTTTCAACCGTTCGCTAAACGTTTTGTAGTGCTGGAACGCAAGGATCGTTGTAGGAACCAGCACGGCAGCCTGTTTGCCATCGATGCAAGCTTTAAATGCGGCACGGATGGCGACCTCCGTTTTTCCAAAGCCAACGTCGCCACAAACCAGGCGGTCCATTGGCGAAGGGCTCTCCATGTCTTTCTTTACGTCGGCGGTAGCTTTGCTTTGGTCGGGCGTATCTTCGTAAATAAAGCTGGCCTCTAATTCCGTTTGCAGGTAAGTATCCGGTGAATGTGCAAATCCCTGCTGGGCCTTTCTCTCGGCGTACAATTTAATGAGGTCAAAAGCAATCTCCTTGACCTTTGTTTTTGTTTTTTCTTTTAGTTTACTCCAGGCGTCGCTACCGATCTTGTTGATCTTTGGAATGCTCCCTTCTTTGCCGGTGTACTTACTGATCTTGTGCAGCGAGTTGATGTTAACGTAGAGGATGTCGTTGTCTTTATAAATAATCAGAACGGCCTCCTGTAGCCTGCCATTAACTTCTATCTTTTGCAGGCCGCTGTATGTGCCTACACCATGATCGATATGGGTAACATAATCGCCGGGCTGCAGTTCGCGCAAGGTGCGCAGGGTAAGTGCCTTATTCTTGTTG
>JASLBT010000407.1 GCA_030146445.1 Segetibacter sp.
TTTATTGTACTGCACTTATCCCGCAAGGGAGTCGGAGAAATCCTGTTTCATCGTTTACAACAGAAAACAAAACTGCAATGTAAGATTGCGGTGGATCAGGAGCCGATCAGGAGAGGAGTAATTTACCTGGCTCCGCCCGACAATCACATGTTGGTTTCCGGCGACAAGCTCGTTATTGGCAAGGGTGCACCTGAAAATGGATGGCGTCCCTCTATAAACAACCTCTTCCGGGCTGCTGCGGCTGTTTTCGGTCCAAGGGTAATCGGCATCATTCTTACCGGCCTTTTAGACGATGGCAGTGCGGGCATGAGCAACATCAAACGAAGTGGAGGTACATGCATTGTACAAGATCCTAACGAGGCGGATTATCCAGATATGCCGCTGTCGGTTTTGGAAAACCTCGAGGTTGACTATTGTGAGTCGCTGTCGCATATAGGAGGAATTATAAGAGAAATCATCAACACAAAAGAGCTTTCCGGAGCAAAAGTTCCCGACGACATTTTAACCGAGGCAAAGATCGATTTACGGGTCTCCACCAGGATCGAAGAGTTGGAGAAATTTGAAAAGTTCGACATCAACTGCCCCGATTGTGGCGGAGGGCTTTACATTACCCAACACGATCACCCTGCGCACTACCGGTGCCATGTTGGCCATTCATATACAGATCGTGAACTTTTGATAAGGGTTTCAGAAGTGATGGAGAATACATTCTGGACGTCGTTGCGCATGCTTGAAGAAAAAAGAACGCTGCTTTTGCGGCTGCACAAAAAAGACCTCGACCGCGGCTACGAGTTTATGGCGCAAAGACACCTCGAGCGTTCCCGGGAAATGGAACAGCATATCAATAACCTCAAAGACATTTTGTTCAGATCAACCGAAGTGTAACACGGCCATACAGCTCTAAAAAACGGTGGAGACATGGGTCATCGGAATTTGAAAACAACAGCCCATCGCATATGCAATATTCATTTTTACGTTCTGCAGTTTAGGATAAGCCGGTATTCCTTTTGGTTGTACCGGTCTTTTTCATAGCTTACAATCGATATGGGGTAATTAGCATCATTAAAGGTGGTGTCCGATACAATTACTTCGGATTGCTGAAAAGGAAAATGTTGGTTAAAACCACAGCGTCTGGAATTACCAAACAGTGGTTGGCTGAATAATACATGTACAACACGGGGATGCTCAGGGAAACCTTTAGCCGTGCTTCGCTGAAACCAACATCAATGCTTCACTATTTATGCGCAGTTCGTCTAATCTGAGTCTTGCAAATCTTCCGGTCCCAGTGCTATTAATGATCTTGTATAAGGTTTGCAATCTGTATCGACTCCGGAATTAGGACGAAATTAGATCTGGCTGTTTCAACACGTGCCAGCTGCAATTCGGTAAATTCGTGCTTCATCTCGTCATTAGAAGGTTAGCTAATAAACTAAAGCCGTTTCACATGAAAGGATTTGCAATATACCTGATCGCCATACTCACCTTTTGTACTGGCTGCGACATCAGGGAAAGGGAGGATCAACTTCGACAAAGGGAAGCAGCATTAAATCAAAAAGAGCAGGATCTGCTTTTCAGGGAAGAGGCCGTAAGCTTAAAAGAACAAGAGTTAAATTCGCGGCAACAAAAGATCGATAGTGCCCGGATAGACACCACGGCAATCTTGAATCCAGCGCTTGCAGGCAAGTGGTCGGTAAAAATGACCTGTACCGAAACAACCTGTACAGGGTCCGCTGTCGGGGATACTAAAACCGAACAGTGGGAGATTTCTTACCAGGGCAGTAATATCATGGCGAGGGCAATGGTGGGCGATAAAATGGTGAGGGTTTATAGCGGCACGAATACGGGCGGCAGCATTGAGCTGACGGAAACTTCAGAAATATCCATTCCCCAGCCCGCAACCCGGATGTTTGTAAGGCTAAGGGTCATTAATGATCAGAACCTAAGCGGGCAAAGGGAAATCATACGGGTAAATGACTGCAAAGTGATTTATGCGCTGGAGATGAACAAACTTTAATGATTAAGAAAGCAGCGATATGTACTTATTAAATGAGCTGGAGTTTACCCTGCCTTTAACGAACCCGGTTATTATATTTTCACTGGTATTATTCATCATACTGTTCGCGCCAATCTTGTTTAACAAGATAAAGGTGCCGCATATTATAGGGTTGATTCTTGCCGGCATCGTAATTGGTCCATACGGCGCCAATCTTTTGCTAAGAGACAGCAGCATTGTGCTTTTTGGTACAGTGGGATTACTCTACATCATGTTTACAGCAGGGCTCGAAATAGACCTCGAGGAGTTTAGAAAAAACCGGTTAAAGAGCTTCGTGTTTGGCTTATATACGTTCCTGGTTCCAATGGTGCTCGGTACGATATCTGCTTATTACATCCTCAACTTCAGTCTTCCGTCGTCGTTACTCGTAGCAGGTATGTTTGCATCCCATACGCTACTGGCCTATCCAATTACGAGCCGGTATGGCATTGCACGAATAAGATCGGTTACACTTACCATTGGTGGAACAATCGTCACCGATATATTAGCGCTACTGGTGCTCGCGGGCGTAACCGGCGTTACTAAGGGAGAGATCAGCGTAATGTTCTGGGTAAAACTTGCGATTGCTACACTCATTTTCGGACTGATCATTTTCCTGGTTTTTCCGATGATCGCTCGTTGGTTTTTCAAAACCTTCGAAGAGGCCGTCGCTCAATACATCTTTGTTTTAGCCATGGTTTTCCTGGGAGCCTTCCTGGCACAACTGGCCGGCCTTGAACCAATCATCGGAGCCTTTCTTGCGGGTCTTGCATTAAACAGGTTTATTCCACATTCGTCCGCTCTAATGAACCGCATCGAGTTTGTGGGAAATGCCTTTTTTATACCGTTTTTTCTTATCGGGGTCGGCATGCTGGTGGATATCAGTGTTTTATTCAAGGGTTTCGGCGCATTGAAAGTAGCTCTGGTTATGACAATTCTCGCAGTCATTTCAAAATACATTGCTGCATGGACAACACAAAAAACCTTTCGGTTGTCAAACCACGAGCGGCAGATGATTTTCGGGTTAAGTACCGCGAGGGTCGGTGCCACCCTGGCCGTTGTTCTTGTGGGTTACAACATTATTACAGGTGAAACGGCTACCGGTGAGCCGATCAGGTTGCTAAACGAAGACGTTCTAAACGGGACCATTTTGATGATCCTGGTAACCTGCACCATCAGTTCGTTTGTTGTAGAAAAGGTATCGCAGCAACTTGCATTAAAAGAAGAGAATGTTTCGGATGCAGGACATGCCAATGAGAAAGTACTTATTGCACTCGCCTATCCTGAAACTGTTACCGAGCTAATTGACTTCGGGCTGATGCTGAAGCCAAAAAAGAGCGGGATCCCTGTCTACGCCTTGAACATCGTCAGCGACGAGTACGACAACAGCAAAACCATGTCTATGGCAAAAAAGATGATGGATAAAGCGGTTAATCATGCACTGGCAACGGGTCAGTCCATCATTCCGATCACCAGGTTCGATGTCAGTATCAGTAATGGCATTATTTATACCCTTAAAGAACAGAATATAACTGACCTGCTGATTGGAATTCATCACGAGGCAAACCAAAGAAACTTTCTTGGCCCAACAGCAGAGCGGATATTAAAGCATATTTCCGAAACGGTGTTCATATATAAATCCGTTCAGCCATTTAACACACTAAACAGGATTATCGTTGTGGTTACGCTTAATGCCGAACTTGAGCCCGGCTTTTCGCATTGGTTTGCGAAGCTGTGCACGATAACGAAAGAGGCAGGGATTGGCATTGAATTCTATGCTTCAGGGCCAACCATCAAGGAATTGCAGGATCAGCAGGTTGATTTGAAGGCGGAGATTAAGATGGCCTTCCATGAATTCAGCAATTGGGACGATTTCCTGATCTTCAGTCGTGAAGTAAGAAAAAATGATTTGCTGGCGATTGTTTCTTCCCGGAAGGGCCACGTTTCTTACCAGCCCCAACTGGAGAAGCTGCCATACTACCTGTCGAATTACTTTGTATCAAACAGTTTTATTATGTTGTATCCGCAGCAAATTGAACGTGGGATAAAAATGGACAACATCGAGCACGTGGACAGCAGCCTTGCTGAGTCTATTGCTGACGCTAAAATTGTAAACAAGGCTGGCAATTTCCTGTCGGGGTTGTTTAAGAAGCAACCGACCGAAAAAGAATAGTCAGCAATCACCCAGGCAGAGGAGTCGTGTTAGCACAACTTTGCTGCGGACCGTTCTTAACTTCTAACGCTTAACTCCTTTTATTCGTCATTTCCAACGGTGGCAGGTTCTCCCACTCATACCGTTCAAATTTTGCTTTGTCGTCGTGGCGGAGTTTGGAGGTGCGGATGCTAAAGACGGGCCAGGCAGCAAGTTCTTCTGACGGCATCTCGAAGTCCAGTATCTGCTGGTACCGGCTTTCCTGTAAATCCTCGTCCAGCCATTCTTGCGAAAGTTCGAACGGAAGGAACAGGGGCATTCGCCATTTGTTTTCGCCATCGTTATGAATCTCCTTCATCAGCGAATTTGCAGGCCGGGTAATGATGGTGTATGTCCATCGTTTGGTTATCTCACCTGTTTCGGTATCCACCACGTCGGTGGCGGAGTATAGGCCGGGCAGGTGAAACAACTTTTGATCAGCAATTGTGATAAAATAAGGTACTTTATGTTTCCACCCCTTTATCGCACGATGTTCGTAAATCCCGCTGACAGGTACCAGGCAACGACGTGTTCTGATCTTGTACCAGTAACTTTGCTGATCCGTTAATATGCGTTCGCTTCGCGCATTGAGCATTGTGGCCCGTTGCTTCTTGAACGTATTGATGTCCTTCACGTAAAATGGAATGCAACCCCACTCCATCATCTTTACGTGCACCCTTTTGTCGTCGCGATGGCGGTAAATAATTGGGTGTTCGTTGTAAGCATGTCCTACAATATGCGTTGGATCGAAATTGAGTTCAATCTGCGTATCTGCAACAAGATCGGGAAAGTAATCAGCAAGCGTTCTTACATCAATGGTAAACGAAATGTCGTAACACATCGGCTTCTCTCAATTTCTTCAAAAATAAGCCACGACAGCTTACCACGGTAGCAAATCCGTTAATTCTGAAGGCTCGGTTGTAAATGATGGCACCACCCATATCCGATACGACAACCTTTATGCGCAATGTCCCCTTCCTTTTCAGTTTTTGTTCCTGCAACAACATTAGAAGGGTTCAGTTAGGTAACCCAATACAATTGCCCGTCTCACGCGGCCAGGGTGGCGGACGTCACCAACGCGTGGGGCCACGCAACATCAATATCCTATAGAATTCTTCAGCTTGTCCCACGTAATCACCTTTCGTGGACCCGACCCGGCCGTTGGCCTATGCACCTGACATTTGTAAACCTTAATACCTCAATACCTCAATACCCAACACCTCTCCTACGCCCGCTCAACTTCCTCAAATCTTATACGTATTGTTTGATTTCCCCTTTTTAAAATAATGAACAGCTCCCCGAAGATCACCTGCATACTCGCCCTGATTTTTTCATCCGCACCGATCCGCCAGTTGGTGTTTGCCAAAACAAACCTGCGAATGTTGTCCTTAAACTTGAAATCAAGGGTTTTTCGCAGCACCGCCGGGTCTTCTACAACCGACCAGAAGATTACATATTTGTCGCCCGCCAGCAGCTCTTTTATTTTAAGCACGTGTGCTTCGTTTTCTAAGTTCAGCAAGTAGGCCATAGGATCGGTTTTTATCGCATTTAAATGTGTTTTGCCCAGCCCGGGATCGTCGTAATCGGTGAACAATAACCCGGCTGGTTTAATGAATCCCGCTGAGTGACTGATCCTGTGGTACGACTGGCTAACGACATAGATCTTCTTCAACAGCACTAACCGGTTGATGTACTCGGGTTTAAACTTTACAAACGGCTGGATCATTACCGCACAACTTTTATCAGTTCATTGATATTGGTGCTGTATCGCTGGCTGAGCATCTCTGCTTTAAGGCGGTATCTTTTTTCGAAACCCTGGATGGCAAATCGCACCGTTTCTTTACCGAGGTTCTGGTTGATGCTGTCGATCGCAGATATTATGCCCTTTGTTTTGCCTTCATCGCCGTTTTTAAATATGCTGAACTGCACCGCCGACTCTGGTACCAGGTTGTCGACAATGACGCCACATTTCAGGTAATTAAAGCCGGGTTTATAAATCATCGCAAAGCCCTTTGTCACGTATTTTATTAGTTCGGGGGTATTGTTAGTTGCCGACTCGAGCTTAAGTTTTATGCTCATCGAATACTGCTTGTCTTCGGTTCGATGCGGGTTGGTCTGCAAAAAAAATATCACTTCGCGTGCACAGGACTTTTGCTGTCGAAGCTTTAAAGCACAATTGGCGGTATAGTTGCAAGCAGCTTCGAGGATTAAAGCCTTGTCGGTTAGCAAAGAACCAAATGAGCGTGATGTACAAATGTTCTTTTTGGTCCTTGTTTCGAATTGCCATTTGATCGCGGGTATTCCTTTGAGTTCATTGTACAGACGTTGCCCGACAACGCTCATATTTACCCTTACCCACTCTTCGGGAGCACCGACAAAGTCGAGCGCGGTTTTAAAGCCATTTGTTTTGAGTAACAATGCATAACGATGTCCAATTCCCCAGATGTTCCCAACCTCGGTTGCCGCCAGCATTTCATCCACGAGATCCTGGTTTGCGGCCCAATGGACCCCTACCTCCCTCCACCGCTTCTTCGCGTACCGATTAGCCATCTTAGCGAGCGTTTTCGTGGAAGCAATCCCAACGCATACCGGAATTCCCGTATGTTTTATTACGGTTCGCCTGATCTCGATACCGAGTTTCAGCAAATTGGTATGTTCCATGTTGTGCATGTCAAGGAAGGCTTCGTCAATTGAATAGATCTCAAGCCTGCTGACAAAGCCTGACAACGTTTGCATTACACGGTCGCTCATATCGCCATAAAGCGTGTAGTTACTGCTAAAGACCTTTACGTCGTGGTCTTTTACAATTTCGCGGATCATAAAAGCAGGAGTGCCCATCGAAATTCCTAATGCCTTTGCTTCTTCACTCCTGGCAATTGCGCAGCCATCGTTATTGCTCAACACGATAACCGGTTTTCCCTCCAGCATCGGGTTAAAAAGGCGCTCACACGAACAGTAAAAGTTATTGCAGTCAACTAAGGCATACATTTTCTTACATCGTTTGAATGGGTAATTATGGCGGTTACAACTCCCCAAACTTTAAAGTCGAGCTCAGGGGTGATTTCAATATCCTGGTACTTCCTGTTGGCGGGGCACAACCAGGAGCGTACCGGGTTTTTTTTCAAAAACCTGACGATAAATTCACCGTTGAGCACAGCCAGGATTATGTCGCCGTTTTTTGGCGTCAAAGACCTGTCGATAATTAGTTTTGATTGGGGCGGGATGAAAGCATTGATCATTGAATCGCCCACGTTTTCAGCGAAAAAGGTTGCCAGCGGATGTTTAATGTATTCTTTGTTCAGGTCTATCCGCTCCTCCATATAGTCGAGTGCCGGCGAGGGAAAACCTGTGGGTACGTTGGATGTTTCGCCTTTCATTTTGCTAAAAATTTTAGTAAAGTTAGCAAAGGCGGACCCACTCTACCAAAAAATGTGAATAAGAATCACGAACGAAGCCGGGGAAGCGGTTGCTCCGGGAAGATGGGTTCTTCTGGAACTTGCGGGAGATATAGCCACCCTCGTGTTTGATTATATTATTACCGCTTTGATGTTGTAATGAATACATCCGGTAAGCGCCAGGAAATCAGGTAATCATCTCCTCAAGGTTTGATGATTAAACACGCAAACGTTTTTATGGAGTGGCGATAACATCTTGCATGCTGCCGGTATGTTACAATGCCCATCACGACAAAGGCTTTCATCGAAAACTCTGCAACAAAGGCGCGAAATCGCATCTTTGTAAAAATACTAACTATGGCTGGTGACGATCAACGTGAATTCTGGCAGCGCGGTCCGGTTGAAAACATCCCCGGCCTGTTACAACCTGTTGCACATGCGCTTTTGCAGGCGAGAAAAGAAGTCACCGAGTTTATGCCAGACTTTCCTCCGACCCTGCTGTGGGAAAAACCTGCCGGGGTAGCATCCCCGGGTTTTCACCTTCAACATTTGACCGGTGTACTGGACCGCCTGTTTACCTATGCCCGCGGCGGAACTTTAACCGACGAACAGTTTGCTTATTTGCGGCAGGAAGGAAAGCCCGTTGACGCTTCGACTAATGAACTTGTAAATGTTTTTTACTTACAGGTTGAGAAAGCGCTTGCTCAGCTAAGCAACACAGCAGCGCATTCACTTGAGGAGCCCCGGTGGGTCGGACGTGCCCAAATCCCTTCGAATGTTCTCGGTTTATTAGTTCATGCAGCAGAACATACCATGCGACATGTTGGTCAGCTTTATGTCACCAGCAGGATACTGAAGTCAGGGGGCTGACCTCAAGTAGCTAATCTGGTTATTACAGCGGTGGAAAATTCGCTCTGCGGCTAGCCCGCTAATTGCCCCTGTTACTTTGCTGATCGAATTACTTTGATCTAAGCGCACTTTTTTAGCAACCAGCCCACGAATTCTATTGACCATCGTTGTACCCTGCCCCCAACTCGTCGGTGAAGTTTTAGGCCGGCCGTTCCACTACACCGGTAGTTAGTCTCTATGTTTAATAACCGGCCTTTACCACTTTTTAAAACGCGAGTAGTCTGCTGCCGGTAAGCCCGGATCCGATAAAACCGATCAAATTATTACCCGTAATTATCACTCCTGCTTACTACTAAAATGGAAGCGAAATAGGGTGTTATAGCGCAATGATCTCGAAACGAATTCATTAACTACCCTGCTTTATTCTTTCATCGGCGTAAATAGCATGGTACACAATTTGAAAATATATTATATGATGCCGGCACGGACCTATACAACAGCTGGTCTCAACATAATAAGTCCATATGCACACGATACACGAGCTTGCCAACGACCTGTTACCCGGGTTGCAGGAAGTATTAACAATGAAAGTTGCCAACCACAATCTCTACAAAAGCCTCGAATGCCTTGTTGATTATACCAAATCAAAAATCAAAGCCCACGACTATCCGGCGGTTAAGCAGTGTTTTGCTGTGGCGCAAGGGATTTATGAGCACGGCAACCTTGTTGAAAAGAATGCGGTTGAAACCATTTTCGTGTATTCGTTTTCATCGTTCATGATTGGTTGTGATGACGAGAGCGAAAACCACGTTCAATCGCTGATGCCCGGATGTCTGCGGATGGCTTATGTGCGACAAATGGTTGAGTCGGGAATATAGACTCGGATTAGCGGATTGGCGGATTGCGGATTACGGATTTGCGAAGTGCGGACTAGAAAAACGGGAGGTGCAAGACACGTTGATGGCTTTAGGAGTAGAGGTTTGATATTTATTCGAGACAACGCACCAAATAAGAAAATTCGTTGGTACCCGGATGTCTCCAGATGGCTTATGTGCGACAAATGGTTGAGTCGGGAATATAGATTCGGATTAGCGGATTAACGGATTGCGGATTTGCGGATGTTGGATTATCGCATTACGAAGTCTCTTTTTTTTGCACCAGTACCGTTCTAAGTCAACATTTCAAATTTTTGACTTTTGACTTTTTACTTTTGAATTTTTCGCCTGTTGCCCAAAGAACACAAAGTACAAGAGTGCGACGCAAGTAAAGCCCCATTTTAACCAAAA
>JASLBT010000104.1 GCA_030146445.1 Segetibacter sp.
CATTGAAAAAACACGGGATACCGTTTCGGAAACACGGGCCACCGATCACCTGCTCAGGATGTTTGCTTACAACCATGTACTCCAAAGCAGGGGGCAACAGCTACTGTATAACGATGAGCCAGATGATGGAACACTGGCTACTGCTGAGGAAGCAAATATCGTAACACCCTTTACCAGCCTCGTTGTATTGGAAACTCAAAACGACTATGATCAGTTCGGAATCAAAAAGACTAAGGATAGCTTGGGCAATGCTTCAACCAGGTCGACGGGTGCCGTGCCTGAACCACATGAATGGGCTCTGGTCATAATAATCGTACTCACCATCACATACGCCCGGTACAAAACAACACGTGTAAACATTTAGTATTAGATGACAACTGCCCGGGTGTTAACCGATCGTAGAACGGTATTGTTCTGGAGCCTGCTTATCGCTTACACCACAACCATTCTCATTTTTTTAAGATCATACCTCGTTTGGCAGTCGCTAAATGTTGTAGTAGGTATAGCTGGGGTGCTATTGATCTGGGATTGTAAAAACAACCAAAAAGGTGCACAACGTTTTGGTTGGTTGGCGCTGCTGGCGCTGTTCGTGTCGGCCCTGCTCCCGGTGAAAACGATGTTATTTTTTACGATCATCCTTGCAATGTTTTATGCTGTGGAAAACGGGCTTGGTCGGGTGAACATGATTATTCCGGCCATAATGCTGATGATCTCACCCGTAATTCAGTACCTGGTCAATGTGTTCAGCTTTCCAATTAGATTGAAGTTGTCGTGGCTGGCTGCCAGGGTATTTGCCTTAGCTGGTGAAAACGTGAAAGCAATGGGTAATGAGATTGTTCTTAATGGACAGGCTTTCGCTGTTGATAGTGCCTGCATTGGCATCAACATGACGACCTCATCCATTCTGTTAACCTTGATCATAATTGGGCTGATCGGGAAGAAACAAGGCAAAACACTTCCGTTTGCCGTTATCCTGGTGGCAGTGGCAGCTGCATTGATGTGTAACCTTATATCGAACCTTTCCAGGATACTCTTGCTGGTCTGGTTCAAGGTTCTGCCTGGCAATCCTTTCCACGGAATGATTGGATGGATCTGTTTCGGCGTTTATGTTTGTGTTCCGGTATTGTGGCTTTCTCAGAAAGTGGTGTCCAGGTATGGCAGCCTGGTATCAGCTGAATGCTTACTGGAACCGCGGTCATTTGGCCGAAGCGTTCTGCTCCAGGTTTTGATTCTTGCAGGAGTAATAGCCCTGGCGCTACACGTTCAGCGTGGCGATAAATTGCACGCATTTAAGCTGACCAACATTACGAAAGTGAATGGCTACCGGGTATCAATTGTAAATGGCGATGTAATTAAGCTCTCGGCCCCGCAATCGTTGGTTTACGTTAAACCAATTGATAACTTTTATAACTCAGACCATAACCCGATGATTTGTTGGACGGGAAGCGGGTATAAACAAGCAAGTATTATTGAAACTAAGATAGCCAATACCATGGTTTGCCAGGCCGTTCTAAAAAGAAGAGATGAGCTTTTATATTCCGCCTGGTGGTTCGACAATGGGTTTACCCAAACAACCAGCCAGCTAGAATGGCGATGGAAGATGATGCAGGGAAAGGAACGTTTCGCACTGATCAATGTAACTGCAGCAAGTCCGCAACAGCTTAACGAGCAAATAAGCGCCTTTCTTCAGCAGCGGTTGAACACTTCTATTCTTCGGTCGATAAAGAAATCCCGGAAGGCGCCGTTAACAACACTAACGGCAAGATAAGGCTCTCAGATGTGTGGTGGCCATTTATTGCAAGTCAAAGCAGTTACAGGCTATGGTGATTCCTACAGCGATTTGGTTTATCAGAAAACATATTTTGGAGACGAGCTGAAGGAATGCCAATCGTCATTATTCGCTGCTCCCATCTTGCCGGCAGTTCACTCCCCGCTCGAATGACTTCAGCGGCCAGACCTTGTGCCACGAGATTCTTGTTACTTTCTATAAACCCGAAAGCATAAGTATACGACAGGATGGGAGTCGTCAATTCGTCAGGGCAGATGATCAATGGCTGACGCGCATCAGCCTAACCATGCAGAGCGTGCTATTCATCACTTAGTGGTTTGAAACCGAGCAGACACCTGGTTTAACGCGCCGCCATGAAAAACAAAATTCGAACGGAGCGTCGCAACCATAGTATCCCAAAGCTCATCTGCCGGTAACCAAAAAAAGAACCGCTTGTATGGGCGGTTCTTTCTGTTATTGGGATACTGTTCTAGAAGTCTAAGCCGAGAGCAAAGTATGCCAATGGTTTGCCTTTAAATACACCATTCATTTCCCAGGCAAGATCGAACTTGATAAAGTAACCAAGGAGAGTACTTCTTGCACCAAAACCATAACCACCGGCGAAAGGCCCGATACCACCCGCCTTTACTTTAACACTTACAGGGTTTGTCGCGTCGCCGGGATAGATCACGTTCGGACGCTGTATCCCGTTGTACCGGCCATTCCACGCAGAACCGAGATCGAAGAACTGGATCAACTGGAAGTTGCGAAGCAAAGCGTTGTTTATTGGTTTATTCAGCAAGGTGGCAAATACCGGCAACCTGAACTCACTGTTGATTACAAATGAATTGTTACCATTGGCCACATTCTGGTTAAATCCCCGAAGGTTTACTGCCAGCGATTGGAATGCATACGACTGGTCCTGGGCTGGTTTATTTGCTGAGTTAAAACGCGGACGTAACCATCCGTCGACGCCACCCAGGTAATAAATGATCTTTTGTGTACCCCAGCTTACGTCGGCTGCTCCGCGAATTGCCCATATAAAGTTCCTGTAGATCGGCACGTAATAACGGGCATCAAAACCAAAGTTGTAAGTGTATCTGCCGCCATTTATTTTATCGCGAACCGGCATGTTGATGTCCATGTAGGCCTTCCATCTTAAACCGTTCCAAATGTTCTGCGTCGGGTTGATGGTGTTGTCGTGAACATATTCAATGCGTCCAACTGCATACTGAACCAGTTGGTCAGGAAGCTCAAGGGCGGTAGGATCGGGCTGGTCATTTTTGAGTTTGAAAATGTAGCGATCCTTACGATAACCCATCGTTGCGCGAAGACTTTTGACTTCATTGAACGGATAAGACACATGGCCCTGGTAAAGACTGGTGTTTAGTTGTCCGTTGAAATAAGAGTTTGGATTATTAAAGTTTTCGACTATCTGGATGTTGCGGTCGCTTGTTTTGAAGTAGGTGATACCCCAGTCGACTCGTCTCCGCAAATTTTGAAAGTTAAGCAGGTAATCATTATCCCTGAGGTTGGTACCCATCCGGAAACCACCGGTGAATTTAATGTCTTCGAGGAGGTCGCTGATCGTTGCCCGGAAGGTGAAATTCAAGTTCGAGCCGTTACCCAGTTGTATGGGCCCCGAACCTCCCGCATAAGGCTGGTAGCGGTTTATAAGAATGTTATTGGATACGCCGCTAACGATGTTGTCGGTACTGAATTTAAGCTTGTAGTTATACAGTTTTGAGTCCGACAGTATAGTATGCTGTTGCAGGTCTTCGGCAGCTGTAATTGCCGCAGCAGTACTGTCCTTATTCTCGTCTTCGAACTCGTTTAAGAATACGTCTTTTTTCCTGACGGTATCAGTATCGGTCCTCTGGTAAGTTGTCGCTTTGCCCGCCTTTGCCTTCCCTTCTGCAATCAGCTTTTTCATATACTCGGTTGGCCGGGCGTTTACGTTTCGACGACGGAGTGCCAGTGAGTCTACCCGAAGCTTGTATAAAAATTTGAGGTCGCCCTGGCGCAGGACCTCGCTCACCTGTCCACGGTCGCCGGCAACCCGGGTTTCGAGCAGGCTACTTTGGTAATTGGTAAGTGGAAAGGTATAAGTAGAGTCTTTGGTGACCTGGAACGTTAGAATACTATCGGGCTCATTTTTCTGCCATGCCACCATCGTCGAGTCCAGTTCATTGTCCGAGGGATTTCTCAGGATTTCATCACCGATGAAAAACAAAGTATCCAACCCTTCCCGTTGCGTACTAAAGAAACCTGCCCACCTGTTGCCTATACCATTTTCATCAGTGATGAAAGTGAAGTGGTTTACATTGTATTGGGATGGATGGCTCCCGTTCCCATATTTCAGGTTGGACAGTTGCGTAATCTGTTTTTTGGTAAGATAGTCGAGCAAAAAGATGTTGAAACGATTGTTGCTGGGCAGTACAGTATCTGCACTCACCGCCTCAGGAGAAGGACGGTTTGATGAAAAGATGATGCCTGATTTGTTAGGGAATGATACAAAAGACGGATTCAGGTCATCATAAACATCGTTGGTTAACTGCTCAAGTTTTTGGTTATCGATTTTGAAAGTAAACAGGTCGCTGTGGCCGTTTTTCACTGCACTAAGGAGCAGTGTGTTTGCATCGAGCATGTATTGTACATCGAGTATCTGGTCGACACCTTCGATCACCTGCCTGTCGCGGAAATACCGGGCAATTACATCGTAAACAAACATCTTGATTTTACCTTCTTCCCAATAGATTACCGTTACTCTGGTGCCCTTACCATCCCATGCCATCACCGGGTAATTCGGGTTAATGTCGTTCTGATTGGTTCTAACGCCACTTTTCAACAACACCTTCACCGTTTCATAGTTTTCGTTTAGCTTAACGCTATAAATACCCTTCTTATATTCCACTACGACGTAAGAATTGTTGCGTGGGTTAGGGTTTGCATTGAAGCGGAAGAAGTCTGATTTGCCAATCTCTTCGGAAACAGAAATTGTTCCTTTAGGTACGTTCCTGCGCTGGCGAATGTCTTTGTAGTACTTATCTTGCTGGTTTTGCATGAACTCTGCAAGCAAAGCCTTAAACTTCATTTTGGTGATACGTTGCGAGGCGGAGTTGAGGTTTTTATAAATTCGAGACAAATAGAGGAAATACGCTACATTCTCTTTTTTATACCGTTCGCTGATATAATACCAGAAAGCATGACCGGCAAGAATTGGCTTCTCAAATGCAAACTGGTAGAAGTTGTTATAATTGCCGCTGAGCATTGCGCTTTTGAGCTCATCATCTTTCTCGGTGCTCCAGGTTTGCGCAACATAGCTAACATAACCGTCAGTGAGCCATAGGGGAAGATCGAGTAAGGCCTGGTTGCTGGCAAACTCTCCGATATCATCACCAAATAGTTGGTTATCGAGGAGCACCTTTGCTATTCCCTGCCTGATCTGTAAACGAAGGTTCGCATGATTTCCGTTGAAGTAAACGACCATTTTGTTATTGACCAACTTGGTCAGGCCGCCGGCATTCATCCAATCTTTGCCAAGACCGATGTTGGAACTGCGCATATCGTTATAGTTATTGTAAACGATGATGTTGATGCGCCGTTGAACCGAATATTCAATTGCAGACTCAATGCTTTCGAGTTCCTTCTCTGCTACCTGCGCAACAAACTTTCCGAGCTCGAGACCACCCTGGTTGAAGTATGAATTGAAGTTTTGTGATTGGTAAAATTTCCAGGTAAATTTTTTATGCTGAATCCTGTTTTTTCCAAATTCCACTGTGTTCACCTGCGCGAGGGCCGTAGCAGAAAAAACACAAAGAACTAAAAAAGCAGCTAATCTGTTGCTGTTACTAGTAAATTGCATATCCGGTCTTTAAATTTTTAAAATTAGCATAAAAGAATTGTAATCGACAGTTAAAAATAACCTTATGTTGACGGTCAGCTTTTTCACTTTTAGCCCTGTTCAGGAAAACACTTACGTCGTCTCCAATGACCAAAGTGAAGCGATAATTTTTGATCCGGGTTGTTACTCCAGTCAGGAGAAAGGCAGGCTAAAACAATACCTTTCAGACAAAGGTTTGAATGCTGTACAACTGGTTAATACGCATTGCCACCTGGATCATGTTTTTGGAAATAAGTGGGTGGCGGAAACGTATAGCCTGGAACTCTTTCTGCACCCGTCTGAAGAAAAGTTACTGGCGTACGCACCCACATCCGGTGATAAATGGGGATTACCCTTTGAAAATTATGAAGGCCCACTCCAGTTTTTAAACGAGGGCGACGTTGTAAGTTTGGGGACTGATAAGTTGAAAGTTTTGTTAACACCCGGCCACTCTCCCGGAAGCCTTTGTTTTTATTGTGAAGAACAGGGCTTTGTTATCGGTGGCGACGTCTTGTTTCGCGAAAGTATCGGCAGAACCGACCTGCCATTCGGTAGTCACGAACAGTTGATCGAAAGCATACGCACGAAACTTTTTATCTTGCCCGATGACGTAGTTGTTTACCCCGGCCATGGGCCTTCCACAACCATTGGTTGGGAGAAGAAGTATAATCCATTCCTTAATGAATGATGCTTTGATTTTGGAGTTGGTTGGCCGGCGATGCCATCGCTTCTCTCTGGACGGTTGCTACGGGATCAGGAGAGTTTGTATAAAGTGCGTTATTGATTATAACCGGGCAACTTGTGCAAGCACTGCCGGTTAAATAAATAAAAACCATTAACAAAGGCGCTGAGTTGTTAGCAATATTGATTACTTATTTTTATCCCATATAAAGTTCCTATGCCCCGCTTTTGTTTAGTTGTATTAACCTGTTTAATGTTTGTAACACTGTATGGGCAGAGTCCCGACTCGATGATGCGGGTTTATGCAGATGAGATACCACAGGAAAAGATCCATGTTCAGTTTGATAAAGGTGTTTACCGTGCCGGTGAAACCATATGGTTTAAGGCTTACGTGTTTGCAGGTTATCAGCCGTCGATTGCCAGCAGAAACTTCTTTGCAGAGCTCATTGATAAAAGTGGAAAAGTAGTTCAACGCAAAACTTACCCCGTGTTTCAGTCTGCTGCCGCCGGTGATTTTGATATACCCGAAAATATGGCTGCCGGCCATCTTACATTTCGGGCATATACCACATGGATGCTCAATTTCGATACAGCATTTATTTTTCAGAAGAATTTAGACATCATTGGAAAGGCAGGAACACTGCCTGCAATTGCGGCTCAGAAGTCGCAACCGACCTATAACCTTCACTTTTTTCCCGAAGGGGGCGACATGGTGAATGAACTCGAGTCGGTGATCGCTTTCAAGGCAAACGACAACTTTGGCAATCCTATCCCGCTAATTGGCACCATTACAAATTCGGCGGGCGAAACTGTAGATAGCTTAAAATCGGTTCACGACGGGATGGGCCTGGTTAAGTTTACCCCGAAAGCCGGCCAGGCTTACAAGGCTAGCTGGAAAGATCCGGATGGGGTTCAACAAACGACACCGTTACCCGAGGCAAAACCCCAGGGTGTGGTATTGACGATGTCAACAGCCGCCAATAAAAAGATATTTATCATCAAGCGTTCGGAAGCTGCGCCCCAAAATTACCAGAACCTGAATGTTGAGGCGCACCTTGGACAGGAACTGGTATATAAAGCAAAGGTGCCATTGATCAACACGCTGGTGAACAGCGGGAGTATACCAGTTGGAGAATTACCGGCGGGCGTTTTGCTGGTTACTGTGTTCACTGAAAACTGGCAGCCTATAGCAGAGCGGATTATAATGGTGAACAACAATAATTACAGCTTTAATGTCGACGTTAAAGGGCTCGATGTAAATAATGCAATAAGAGCCAAAAACACTTTTGAAATACAAACCGATGACACCGCGTTATCAAATTTGTCGATCGCTATCACCGACGCAGATATCAATAATAAAGCATCTGACGACAACATCATATCACGACTGCTCCTAACCGGTGATATAAAAGGTTACGTACATAACCCCGCGTACTACTTTTCAAATCAATCCGACAGCCTGGCAAATCATTTGAACCTCGTTTTACTTACGCATGGCTGGAGAAGGTACAACTGGGCCGAAATGGTAAATAATCGCCGGCCCAAACTGAAGTTCCCTGTTGACGCTCCTTTGTCGTTAACTGCCAAAGTATTTGGGATCACCAGCCTGAACCCGTTAAGCCGTGATGAACAAATTGTCGCTATCGTTCGTACACAGGACTCAACAACCCAGGTATTGCAATTACCCAAGACCGGGGCAGATGTTTTTTCTTTACCCGGACAGCTTTATTTCGACACCATAAACGTGAACTACCAATTCGCCAAAGACAAAAGACTCGACCGCAATGCGGCCGTGAAGTTTGACAACGGGTTGTATAAGGGAGCCGCAGTGGTCAACAGTAACTCACTCCCTTACTATTTTGTTACCGACAAAGACAGCATATTAATGAGCCGCTCGAAATTCCTCGCCCAGCAGATTTTAAAATTTGGCAGCTCCTGGACGGCTTCGGGCAATGTGTTGCAGGGCGTTACCGTAAAAGCCAAAGTGAAGTCCCGGCTGGAGGAATTAGATGCAAAATATGCGTCGGGTTTGTTTAAGGGAGACGCATTTACTTTCGATATGTCAGAGAATATGGCGATGGACATTTTTACTTACCTGCAAGGCCGGGTACCGGGATTAATGATCAACAACAGCGGCGGAAACGTTAGCCTGCAATGGCGAGGAAGCGCTACAACCGTATTCCTCGACGAGATGCAGGCACAGCCCGATCAACTACTCAGTTTAAGCCCCGCCGACATTGCGTATGTAAAAGTTTTCAGACCCCCATTTTTCGGCGCCTTTGGGGGTGGAGCAGGCGGTGCTATCGCCGTGTACACCCGAAAAGGCAGCGATGTCAAATATGTGCCGGGGAAGGGGCTGAACAAATCGCAACTGGTAGGTTATGCTACCGCGAAACAGTTTTATTCGCCCGATTATTCCACGCGTTCAGCCTCAACAGACGTTATAGCAGACTACCGCTCAACCTTATACTGGAACCCATACGTGTTTATGGACGGTTCAAGGCCCTCTATAAAAATTCAATTTTACAATAACGATGCAACAAAAAAGTTCCGGGTTGTGTTAGAAGGGGTAAATGAAACCGGGAAGCTGGTACGTATAGAAAAGGTTTTTCCTAAATAACTACCCGGGTTAGTCTCCTTAACAACAATTTATGTCTTGCATACTTATCACTGGCGGAACGGGATTAATTGGCTCTGCACTCACGAAAATGCTCTTGAAGAAGGGTCACGAAGTAATCATCTTAACGAGAGCCAGTAAACCTGCTTCGGAAAAAAACCTCCGGTTTGCCTCCTGGGATGTAAATGCGGGAACCATCGATAAAGAAGCCATAACCCAGGCAGATGTGCTCATCCATCTCGCCGGTGCAGGTGTCGCAGACAAACGATGGACGGCATCGAGGAAAAAAGAAATTGTTGACAGCCGCACAAACAGCTCGTCGCTACTGGTGAACGCACTTACGGAGATCCCCAATAAGATTACGACGGTAGTAAGCGCCTCGGCAATCGGTTGGTACGGTTCCGACAAAAGGCATAAGTTAAGCCACAAGCCCTTCAAAGAAGATACGCCTGCCGACACGGAATTCCTCGGAGAAACCTGCCGGCTGTGGGAAGAAAGCATAAACCCTGTTGAAAAGCTGGGCAAGAGGCTCGTTAAACTAAGAACCGGGATTGTGCTAAGCAACGAGGGCGGTGCTTTCATTGAGTTTAAAAAACCAATTCAGTTTGGAATTGCCGGCTTTCTCGGAAGTGGTAAACAGGTGATCAGCTGGATACACATGGAAGACATGTGCCGGATGTACCTGTATGCTATGGAACACGATATCCGTGGCGTTTTCAATGCCGTAGCCCCTATGCCCGTAACCAATAAGGAACTCACTTTCAAGCTGGCGAACAAAGTCCGGGGAAAGTTTTTTGTGCCCTTACATGTGCCGGGGTTTGCACTGCGCATCTTGCTGGGCGAAATGAGCGTTGAGGTATTGAAGAGTGCAACAATCAGTGCTGAAAAGATAAGGGCAGCGGGATTTCATTTTCTTTATCCTTCCATCGATGCCGCACTGGACGCATTGTAGGCGAAGTATAATGCCCGATTTGATTGAGATCGGTTTGATAACAGGTCTCCCGGAAAACCGGCAGAGGGCATTGCAAATGATATCGTTGTACCGATTGTAAACCGGTTGGTAGAAAGCCCGCGTTCCGAACGATAGCTCAGGAATTATTGCGCACCATCCATTCACCTATCCTTCACACCTGTTGCTCAACGTGTTTTTACTCCGGCTTTTTTTGGGACCGGCAGGAGGAATGCTATTCAACATCGTTGCCCGCCCGCTGCGCAGTCGGACGGGTGTCACTCACTTGTACGGCAATTACGCTATTCAACGGGAGATAAGACCAGGGCTTAAGCAACGGGAAACAAATTCGTTCAAAAGGGAGAACCAAAACGGTTTATTGGTTGCATCACCTGGTAGGGCATAAAGCCACCATATGGGTATCCATACGAACTTCTTTCTATACCGATACTGCCGGAAATGCTGAATGTTCTCGCATCATTGGTGTAGCCCAAACCTAATTCTGCACGGGGATTAATGCCGAAATTACCGGTACGAAAAAAATTATTGGAACTTGTTTTACTGAAGTCGGTGTTTAGAAAAGAGCGGTTGAAGTTCATATAAGTTGGTGCGATACTAACCGCGCCAAACGCAAACACGTTTTTGTTGATCGCCCGGCTTAATTGTACGCCCATAGGCGCAGAATAGGTACTAAAACCCCTTGAAAACCCCGCGGAAAAGCCCTGGAAAGTACTAAACGCCCACTTTTTTGTTTTAATGCTCTTTGCAGGATCCTGAGAATTATAGATTGAACTTTCCGGAACTACATCCTGGGCATATGACGATTGTACGAGAACTAAACAAATAAAAGCTACGATGTATTTCATTACCGATGGTGTTAGCACTGCCTTGTATAGGCATAAAGTTAAAGGTTTGTCTTGTCCTTTTTAGCGCTTTTAAACTAAAAAAACGTTATTCCGGTCAGCATCCGATCTGCTACAATTAACTTAGTCTTTTTTCCAGGCACTTAAAGAAACAGTATTCCGCCGGTTGACATGCCAATTCATCTCAGTCGGGACCAGCTGTGAAAACCGTAGCTCCATTTTTGGAAAATAGGATCAAGGTATCCGTGGCGGAAACAGGTATCAGCACTTTAGCTCTAAAAGGTGAGCTTATAAATATTAATCATCACACTTACAGACTATGGGCAAGTTTCACGAGTCTATCAAACCGGCACACCGGGAGTTTATCGAAAAGCAGCACATCTTTTTTGTTGCTACGGCACCTTTGACCAGTAATGGACACGTAAACGTTTCACCTAAAGGTCTCGACTGCTTCCGGGTATTATCCGACACCCAGGTTGCGTACATGGATCTCATCAGCAGCGGCAACGAAACCTCGGCACATATTCTCGAAAATGGGCGGATTACGATTATGTTCTGTGCTTTAGCGGGTGCGCCGAATATTCTCCGGCTTTATGGCCGCGGCTCTACCGTGCTCCGGGGCTCTACTGATTGGGATACCTATGCCCAACACTTCACGATCTACCCGAGCACCAGGCAACTTATCGTTGCCGACATAAGCCTTGTTCAAACTTCCTGTGGTTATGGCGTCCCGCTATATGAATACGTTGGCGACCGTGACATTCACTTCGATTGGGCAGAAGCAAAAGGCGAGAGCGGATTGCGGAAGTACATTACTGACAAAAACCTGGAGAGTCTTGACGGACTTGTCACACCCCTGGGACAAGTTGCCCAAAGGAGCCCTGGAGATCAGCAAGCATCCGAATAAAGCTGTTGTTGGTCGCGAGCTTTTGCAACGATGCCGGAGCATTATTCCGCATTGGCGGCCCTACTTCCAACGGGCTTTTACACCAAAACAGAACTACAGATCATCGGTCTCAAACTTTCGCATGCTGAGGAAAATGTAAAGTCCAAGGTAGATCGCCGCCATTGTAAGTAGTAAAGTGGTGTTGTATGATGCGGTAAACTGGTTGATGATCATTTTAAACACCGGGATCCTGATGAGGTTGTCGGTTGTTTCAAGTGGCATATACCTGCCGACATTATCGAAATAGCGGTTTAAAAAACCGGCAAGCATATTTTCGAGTATCAAAGTATAAAGAAAGTAAACTCCTATACTTATACCCGAACGTTTAAATAAAAGGCTGAATAAAAGTGCCGCCGCAGAATAACTTAGCGCCTGTACGAAAAAGTAGCCCATAAATTCAAATTTCTCAAAAGTGAATAGAGAGGCATCTTCAAACAAACCAAAAGCAAGCGCGGTAATGACAACGGCAATGGTGGCTGCAATCGAGATGATAAAAGTAAGCAGGATTTTAACCCCTACAAACTGGCGCCGGCTCCAGCCATCGATGATATTCTGCCGGTGCGTTTTGTAACTGTATTCATTGGTTACCGAGATGATCATTAACAGGCCAAGCATAAACATCAGGAAGCTGCTGGTATAACTAACCGTATGCCACACATCAGGGAATTGGAAAGGGTTCCCAACAAGCATGTTTACGTCGGAATTCTTTTTTGGCCTTGAGTCCCAAACCAGCCATCCAATATAGTTTGAACCAAAAATGCTCACCAGGTATAAGATGGACAATACCCAAAAGGTACGGTAGTTCTTTACTTTAAGCCATTCGATTTTTAGTAATTGCAACATGCTGCGGCTATTAATTGGTGAGTTCGAAAAATTTTGCTTCCAGGCTTTTTTTCTTCAGCTGGAGATGATTTAAAACGATTCCCTGGTTAAAACAGTGACGGTTGATGCTTTCAAGAGGAGCAGTGGCAGCCGCATAATACAACTGTACGACCTTGCCGTTATTCTTAATTTGTGTATAGCCATTCATGCCTTGCAGCGCACTGACCAGTTCGCTCAGATCATTGGCTCCGACTTCAACAATGTCTTCGTTTACGAGAACCTCATCTACGGGACCGTCTACCAGCAAGGTTCCTTTTTTTAGTATCGCTACGTGGGTACATACCTTTTCTACTTCGTCCAGCAGGTGACTGGCCATGATGATCGTTTTACCTTCGGCAGAAATTTCTCTGATCAGGTCGCGGATCTCTGCAATTCCTACGGGGTCCAGGCCGTTTGTCGGCTCATCCAACACCAAAACAGTAGGGTTCCCAAGCAAAGCCGACGCAATTGCCAGGCGTTGCTTCATCCCCAGTGAATAACTGCTGAAACGACTGTCTTTGCGCTCAAAAAGGTTAACCCTCCTGAGTACATCATGGATATCGTTTTTTCCCTTCCCTTTTATTTCTGCTGCAATCACCAGGTTCCGTTCCCCGGACAGGTAATGGTAAAAGTTTGGTGTTTCAAGTAACGTCCCCATATTCTTCCGGAGTTCAGCGGAGGCCGGCTGTCCGAAAAAGGAATATGTACCTGAGGTTGGCTTTAGAACGTCCATAACGATCCCAAGCATGGTGGTTTTGCCACTTCCATTTGGACCAAGGATACCAAAAACACTACCAGGCGGTATACTAAACGATATATTATTCAGCGCCTGTATTTTGCCATACATTTTACTGATGTTGGTTAAGGTGAGCACACTTTCCACAGAGAAGGGTTTAGGGTGGTAAAATAGTTGCTTTCCCCTGAACTGGAAAACAATCGTGTTGAAATAACGCAGCCGTTTTCCCGTTATTACTGCAGCCAGAGTAGTTTAAGAGATCAAAAAAGGTCAGTGACGATCACAGGTTTGTCATAATATGTACTTTTTACACTTAATTTCCTTTAATCTTTTTTTAATGGAATAGTTAAGTCTACCTTGCGCCGCGATAGAAAAAGGTGTTTATGAAAAAGTGTTTATTATTATTAGTTCCAGTGTTATTTAGCCTGGCTTTACAGGGAAACGTGCGTGAAATGATCATGCCCGAGAAAGCGGTACAGAAGACGGTTCGTTTTTCGATTTATGCGTCAAGCAATTACTCCAAGTCGTTGTATAAGCAGTCGCGCGCTAAGATCATCCTGTGTATTTGGAGATATAAGGGACGGAGCCAGGAGCAGATTTGGGAAGGTACTGTTGATGCAGGACGATTAAGAAATTATCCGGGCGTGGAAGATCCCCTGTTCCGGGAAGTGAACCTTTTTGGTGTAAAAGAGCACAAAGAAATGTTGGTTGCGGGTTATAAAGTGATGTACGACTCAAAAGGGTCGACGCTTGCTTACGACCGTGGGTATATATTTCCGGTTGGTGACAGCACCAAATCAGTCACCATCAGGTTATAACATCAACTGGTGCACTCCGGATCTTTTCCTTAGCTGCCGGTAATTCAATGGTAAATGTGGTACCCTCACCCGGTTTACTTTTCACTGTTATTGCCCCGTTATGCATTTCGGCTATTTTCTTACAGATTGCCAGACCAATACCGGAACCTTCGTAGGCCGACTTAGCATTTAACCTATGGAAGATATTGAAGATCTTTTCCTGGCTTTTTTCGGCCATGCCAATTCCATTGTCGGTTACGTTGATGCGGACAGTGTTTCCGTCCAGTTCGCCGGTGATCCGGATAACCGGTTGAGTTTGGGAGAATTTCAGGGCATTACCGATGAGGTTCAAAAACAGTTGAGCAAGATACCCTTCATTACCCATAACCCAAGGTAATTCGTCAACGCTTACTATTGCCTGCTTTTCAATAATCTTAATCTCAAGGTCGGCAAGGGCGTGATAAATAGCGGCATTTACATTTACTTCGGAGGATCTAGCAACATCTTTGATGGTTGAAAGTGCCAACACATCGGTGATCATCGTCTGCATTCGTGTGGCGGATCCCGAAATTTTGGCCATAATCTCCCGTTCGTTAGGTGACACTGAGTCTTTGTTTTCCATCAGCATCGAGGTAAAGACCTTGATCTTCCTAAGTGGCTCCTGCAGATCATGCGAGGCGATGTAAACAAAGGCTTCAAGCCCTTTATTCGCTTCTTCAAGCTTTTTTTCGGCTTCTACCCTACGTTGGATCTCTGTTTCCAATTCAACGTTGGTCTTTTGCTTAAAGACCTGCGGCAGAATTTTGATCAGGTGGTAAACTGTGAGCAGGCTAACAATGGCAGTCGCCATTCTCACGAGGGCATTGAGCCTGTACATGGGCACCCAAAACATCAGGGCGTCGAGGAAATGTGTTGAACCACACAACAGGATAAATGCAGCAAAATAAACGTAGGCCTTATTGAACTTTAATGACGCCTTTTTTCGCGTCAGGTAATTGAGTATGATAAGCGGCATTAAAAAGTAAGCCGTCCAGATGAGCAACTCACTTACAATGTACAAAGACCCATGAAAGTCTGACCAATAGCCACACTTCCACCTTGGTGGCCATTCAGATGTGCTGAACAGCCTGCTGAAAAACTCAACGATTTGATTCATAGGTGGGATCAGATTGGATTATTACACAGAACACAAACAGTGTTCAAACAGACACGCATTAAAATTAGGTAAAACTACACAAACACATCAGGTCTGATTCTACATGCTGCATGATTTTGTGTCGCTATGTCGATTGAGCAGAAAGTTTTGCACGGAGGGTGGTTGCAGAATGCGGTCCGATCAGACCAGCCCTGGACGTCGAGCGAACCTGGCCACCTCGTTTAGCGCGACCGGACCGCATCGCACTATTGTTTTTCAATTTTCGACTGAACAGTTGTGGCGGCCGTTATCGTTTGGTAGATCACGCAATACCTTTCGGTGAGTTTCAGCAGTGATTTCACGGTTTCGTCGTCGGGGTCTTCATCGTATTCAAGGTGAAACGCCAGTCGAATGGATGTAAAACCGACTGGCACGTCTTTCGATACGCCAAGCGTGCCGCGGAAGTCGAGGTCACCTTCAGCCTGAACTGAACCTCGCTTGATTTTAACGCCAATGGCAGTTGCAACCGCGCTAAGGGTTACGCCTGCG
>JASLBT010000124.1 GCA_030146445.1 Segetibacter sp.
CTGCAACTTCTGCAATAAAAGCCAGTGGATTACACTCGTACAACAATCTTAGCTTTCCTTTAGGTTTATCGGTGGTACCGGGGTACATGAAGATGCCACCTTTAATCAGGTTGCGATGAACATCCGCCACCATGGAGCCAATGTAGCGTTGGGTATATGGACCGCCGTTGTTCTTATTCTTACGTTGGCAGGCATGAATATAACTCCTGGTGCCTTCGTTGTACTGGTGAAAGTTACCGTGGTTTACGGAATATATTTTTCCGTTCTGCGGACATTCAATTTCCGGATGGCTGAGCGTGTATTCGCCGATTGATGGATCAAGCGTAAAGCCGTTTACTCCCCGCCTGGTCGCATAAACCAGCATGGTGCTTGAACCGTAGATAACATATCCTGCCGCAACCTGCTTGTTGCCGGGTTGCAAGAAGTCTTCAAGCGTACAGGGTTTTCCCAGCTCGCTTACTCTTCTGTAAATACTGAATATTGTTCCGATTGAAACGTTTACATCGATATTACCGCTGCCATCCAACGGGTCCATCAGCAGAACATATTTGCTGTTGTTACTTACTTCATCGTCAAAAATTACAATATCGTCATTTTCTTCACTTCCGACGCCCGCACAGCTGATTCCATGGCGAAGCACCCCGATAAACTGGTTATTTGCAAAAACGTCGAGTTTTTTTACGTCCTCACCCTGCACATTGATACTCCCTGCATCGCCCAAAATGTCAACAAGCCCGGCTTTATTTACTTCAACGTTCACCCGTTTAGAGGCAAGACCGATATCGCGAAGCAACCTGCCCAATTCGCCGGTTGCATTAGGAAAATCACGCACCTCCTGAATGGTAAACTCGTCTAAAGTTTGTACACGCCTGTTTATGTTTTGTGCCATCGTTAGAATTTAATTTAGGGTTTAAAGTTATAGGAACGAACACGGTTTTTGTTAATAGCAGAAAAAAAATTTATAGGGGTAGAACGGCCCGATGCACGAAGGCTAAAGCTATTGGCCCCAGACACGATTACGTACCCGCTTAAAACCTTCCGAAAACATGTTCGGATACGTCTTAAATCGATAACATTGGCATTGCCGGAATATTGAAGGAAAATGAACTAATCGTATTTACCAACAGGGACGAAACCGTGCAGGCAGAACTCTTTTCGACTACTTATTAATACAGGCGATTCAATGTCGTTTACTGAAGTTCCAGGGGCAATGATACCTTTAATAGAAAGTTGCCGCACAAGTCTGCGAGCCACCGGCTTACTTGCGCAGCGGTGCCGGTGCAATGGCTAATTCAATTTCTTCAGCTCGTGTTCTATAGACAGCTGAGCTTCTCGAAATCGTTGTCGTTGACCAGATCGAAAACTCTATTCTGCTCTCGGGAAGCCAATGTTGTTAGACATGCAATTAGAAAAATACAGGAATTGAAGATTGCCAGGTTAAGCTTACTGTAATAGATGTCTACTAACGCAAAAAAGGCCTGAGAGGGCCTTAAAAATGTCGATTGTTGGTCTGTGTTTTAATGAACCAGCCCTGCTTCTGTTGTTTGTTCGGCTGCGATCATTGTTCTCATAATGGCCTTCGCCCGCGAGAACTGCGACTTGCTTGTACTTTCGGTTATGGAAAGGCGGCTGGCGATTTCCTTGTGCGTATAACCCTCAACGGCATACTGCCTGAATACTGTGCGATACCCGTCACTTAATTTGTCTGTAGTTTTGATCAGGTCTTTTACATACAACTTCTCCAGCGGTGTAATTTGATGATCAATCAAGCTGTTTTCAAGGTGTTCGTATGGGACCGCGGTGTGGCTCCGCTTGCGAATGTGTTCAATGGCAGTATTAACAAATATTCTTCGGACCCAGCCTTCAAAAGAACCTTCCCCACGAAACCGGTTTAAGCTATTAAAGAGCTTCACAAAGCTTTCCTGTAAGATGTCTTCTGCATCCATTTGGTTTTTTGCAAAACGTAAACAAACCTTATACATCCTTGGCGAAAATGTGTTGTAAAGAAGCCGCTGGCTCCGGCGATCGCCTCTCATACAACCTTCGATCAACTGCCTTTGTACAATTAAAACATCAGCCTGCATATTGAATGTTTGAAAATGACCCTTTTCAACGATCCATATACGCGCCAACAACTAACCAGCAGAATACGAACCAGTTACAGCGTACGAACATTGCTTATGTTTCCAAAATCAGGAACATTTTCCCAAATTTGGAACTCACTGTTTCTTTATCGTTCAGATTTCCTTTAAACCGCCACGGGATAGCCTGTAAAAACTATTCTCGTCAGATGCCTGGCCGATGACCTCAGCTGGTTGGTAGTTGTTATCATAAAAACGGGCATGCCGCAGTCTGCGACCAATATCTTTTGTTTAAACAACTTCCCACATAAGGTCTGAAGGCCCACTTTATTTCAATTGTATTCCTAGACCGGGTAAGTCGCTTACAACCACCTTTCCGAATTCAAATGCGAGACCCGTTGCTACATCTTCCTGCAACAACAGCGGCCCGTCAACATCAACCAAATCAAGCTGAGGCAAGAATTGAGCTATTGCTGCACTGCCAATCGTGCTTTCATTCATGCTGCCCATCATTACCTTCATTCCAAGTTCCCTGGCCTTTTTAACCATTCGCCTTGCGGGAGTGAGGCCGCTACACTTCGTAAGCTTTATATTGATCCCGTGAAAACACTCATAGCATTTCTGTACGTCCGCTTCCAACACACAGCTTTCGTCGGCGAAAAGTGGCAGTGGTGAATGCCTGAACAGTAGCTGCATTCCTTCCCAATTATGTTTATCCAGGGGCTGCTCAATCATTTCTACTCCCAGGCTGGCCAGGACCGGGATTTTCTGAAGCGCTTCGTCGGTGGTCCATCCTGAGTTTGCATCAACTCTCAACCTGGCATCAGTAGCTTTTCGTAAAGCTTCTACTATTGCTATGTCATTTGTGGTCCCGAGCTTTATCTTGTAAACAGGCCAGGGTTTTTCCTGCATTTTCTCCACCATCTTACCGATCGCGTCAATGCCGATTGTATAATCAGTCATAGGTTCACTTCCGCTAAATGTTGTGTTCCATAGTTGGTAGATCGGTTTTCCCTTCATCTTACCCCAGAGGTCCCAGCAGGCCATGTCTAACGCGCAAACTAAAAACGGGTTTTTAGGAAAAAGGTGATGCAGATAATGCCAGTAGCGCTCGGGGTCAGTAAGTGCAAACTTTTCAACCATAACCTTTTTTGCTTCAAGGTCGGCCACCATTTGGTCAACGGTAATGTTGTAATAGTTAATTGCGGGAGCTTCGCCATATCCAACCAGTTTCCCCAGTTCCAGCGATACAATCAGGGCGGGTTGGTGTGTTTTTGTACCCCGGGAAATGGTAAAAGGATGTGTAAATGGCAGGTTGCTTACCCTGTAGTTGACTTTCAAATGAGCATTGGTTTATTGTCCTGTTATACAATCAAGTGAGCACCGGAATAAATGCGCTTCATTAAGAAATTAATGTAAGCGGACGTGGATGCTGGCTGAGGCAGCGGTTGCTGCCGGAATAAACCCGTTCGGACAGGGGTGTGACTACCTTGTACCGTAGAAAATCGATTCGGTATTTAAGACCCCCGACCTTCGTCTAAACAACTATCGTTATAAATTCATGGTCAATTCCGGAGCGGCTTGTCAGCAAGCATTATAAGTTTGAGTCCGGGATTTAAGTACAAAGGCGAAGAAGCGCAGATAAAGCTCTTCTGCAGCTATTTGCACGCGGTCCCCTGCTTAAGATGACACAGTAGACCGGGTGCGATTAGCGTATCTATAAGTCCACATTTTTATACCTCAGCCTTATTCCCGAATGTACAGTAGAGTCGGGCTTTACAAGAGACTAAGATTTCTCCAATTCCCCGCGGACACCCAACAAACGGGACCGAGTTCTGCAACCGGCTCTCACAATCCGACAGCGCTATCCTGCATGGGATGGAACAGCAATCATCTGCCGCTTGCAACAACGATTTCCATCAATTGTTTATTGAATTCGTCTTCTTTAAGCAGGTCCTCAAGGTTGATGTGCATCCGGTAGCGCCAGTAATGTTTTGGATTTGCCGGAACGTTTATCCGCTCCTCGTTTGGATCGGCTCGTCTAAGCGTCTCACTCATACCGAACAGATCCTGCAACTGAAATATACTCCACATAGCCGGGGAATAGAAGTGTTGCAAAAGAATAGTTTTGTTTATCCAGGGTTCACACTCAGCCGGAGCTTTGCCGTATTGTCCAAGCTCACGGTTATAAAAACGTTGGATCACATTTTTATCTTCCTCCCACCATCCGCGGATTGTACTCATATCGTGTGTGCTGGGCGTCACCACACTCAGATAAGGTGCGTCGTCGGGGTGGAAAAACTCCCGATTTAGATCTTTAGGCATGCGCTGTATTTCCAGGCTCAATATGCCAAGGTCACGCATTACCCCGGGCACTGTTGATGGCACCATGCCGAGGTCCTCGCCACAGATAAGCATGTTGGTACCCCGCTTGATTTCAGGCAGCTTCGCAAGTGCTTCATGCTTCCAAAACTGGTCCTGTTGCACATAGAAGTAGTTGACATAAAGCTCCCTCAACCGATTTTGCTGTTCCCAATTCAATGCCCGGAAGGAGGATGTGCTTTCCATTGAAATCCTGAAGTGGAACTGTGTACCGTTAGTCCTGCTGTCTTCGAAAAGGATTACGTTAGATATCAGGTCGAAAAGGCCAATTTTGATCTTGCTGTTTTCCTCGCTTTGCTCCAACGCTTCGAAGTGCGCCTCAACTTTCCGTTGTGTATCAAAGCCGGGCGACAATTTGTAGAGCCCGTCTCCGTTTGGCTCCAGGAATTGGTCTATTACCGTTTGTTTTGCATCGCTGAATACTTCATTAAGCACCTGATCGTTGATGAATGGCTCAGTATATCGCTTAAAATCTTCAGGATTTTCGAGGTAAAATTCACTTGAAGGAACAGGTAAGGCAGGAACGAAATGTCCAAGTATTCCTTCTACGGCATTCATTGGAATGCTCCATATCCTAAAAAAGCCGAGGATGTGATCAATTCTAAAGGCATCGAAATAATAACTCATCTGTGCAAAACGCCTCTTCCACCAGGTAAATCCGTCCTGCGCCATACGACTCCAATTGTAGGTAGGAAAACCCCAGTTTTGACCTTTAACCGCAAAGTCGTCAGGTGGAGCGCCGGCCTGCATATCCATGTTATAGAGATCAGGTTCTTGCCAGGCATCAACGCTGTTCCTGTATATGCCGATGGGAATATCTCCTTTTACAATAATTCCGTTCGCATGAGCATATTCTGTTGCCGACTTAAGCTGCAGGTGAAGATGGTACTGAATAAAATAGTAGATGGAAATTTCGTCCTTCGCTTTCGCGGGATTACCAGCGAGTTCATTTACTAACGCCGGATCGTACTTACTATGCTGCGGCCAGTTGATATAATCAACACTTTTGTTTTGATCGCGCAGGTAAGAAAAGGCTGCATACGGAACCAGCCAATGTGCGTTCGACTGGAAGAAAGAGAGGAACTCCGGGTCTTTAAACGTCGCCTTTTTCAAACCCGCAAAAACCTGTTTAATCAGTTCAAATTTGGCATTGATTACTTCTACGTAATCGACCGTTGGCGAAGCATTGAGGCGATCAGCGCTTTCTTTAATCGAGTCTGATAAGCGTTTATCTTTTTTGTCTGTGATAGACGCAATATTCAGGTAGAGGGGGTGCAGGGCAAAGGCGGAAATTGCGGCATAAGGATATGAGTCGTAGTAAGTGAAAGTGGCCGTTGTATCATTTACCGGGAGCAGCTGAACCAATTTCAACCCCGTTTTTTTAGCCCAGTCAACTAACAACTTGATGTCGTTGAACTCACCGACACCAAAACTGTTCTGGCTTCTAAGTGCAAAAACAGGGATAGCAATTCCCGCTGCCCGAAAAGTATTATTTGGAAGGTTAATAAAACAATCGGTTACGACCGTTTGCTTATCCCTGGCCGGCTGATCATGCAAGAGGCGGTTATTACCTCCTTCGAGTTCAAGAAGTGTTTTGTCGGCAAGGTCATAGACACCGTACTTATAAGCCAAGGGCAAGGTTGCATTGGCAAGGTTTACATGAATCGTCCACCAGTCCTCGGCTTCCGTCTTGTTCAGCAATTGCAGGTTGTCTGCGCTCCAACCACCAAGTTCCGGAACGTTTCCGCACAGGCACAAAGCCTGGTTGGCTTTGAGTAACGGCGCTTTCACCTTGAAGATGTGGGTAAAAACCGCGGGCTGTGGTAACCCTAAGTTTACCTGGTTGTTCTTAAAAAACACCTTTTTAAAAGGCTCTGTATAGAAGGTGTTTTCATAAAACCCTGCATAGTTCCAGCTATCGATCAAAACAAGTTCGTTCACCGCCAGAGATGCACCGACAATCTTTTTGTCGTCACCCCATTCCAATGTTCGGGTACCGTCCTCTTCTCTTAAAACAAGTTTATAAGAAATTGAATTCGTTGCAAGGTCATTTTTCGGAATGGCGAAAACAGCCTGCCACCGCTCTTCATTTACATATTCAAGTGGTAAAGCTTTGTTGATATCGTTGTTTCCCAAAACCGGATGGCTGCCGACTACTGAAAATGACTGCCCAAACTTTGTACTGTAACGCAACTGCAAATTGACGCTTATCACCTCAGCTGCGGGGTTCGTGCTTTTTGAAACAGCTGCCTTTTTGCGTACCGCTTTGCCTTTCGGTTGTTGCGCTTCAATGGATGGGGAAGACTGAACCTCATCCGCGTTTTCCGGCTTGGCATCGGGCACTACTGCCGGAGTTTTCTTAGGTCGTTTCGACGTCTTTTTAGCTGCTTCCTGTATTGGCTGGAGAACAGCGGGGTCCGCAGAGATAGGTTCTTCGGCGATAGTGTTTTCAACAAGTTCGCCAGGCTTCGCCGGTTTAGCTTTCTTTCGCCCAGTACGGCTTTTAGGGTTTAACTCAGAAGCGGTTGCACCAGCATTGGAATTTTCTGCACTTTCAGGTTGATTTGAAGCCTGATTCGATCCTTCAGGTTCTCTAGCATTTTGTAGATCAGACAAGGTTTTCAATTTTGTTGACCGCGAAAATAGATAAAAACAATTCAATGCCTAGTACAGAAAGAGATTTGTGTCAGACTGAAGGTACTGTGGAAACAATTGTTGTTCGGTATGTGGCCGTGTCCTATTTTTGCGTAAAACTTATAGAATGGAAACAGCAAGACCAACCCGGAAATATTGGCTCTACTTTTTTATTTCGCTGGCTGCAATGATCCTGATGTTAATTTTCTTTACACAATATTTCTGGCTCATCCTGCCCTTCGTAGTAACTTATTTTGTTTTGGCAATGGACATCATGTAGTTCGTTTGCATAAGGACATAAAAAAACCCACTTTCGTGGGTTTTTTTATGTCCTTTGATTTGGAACTAAGCACCGCCTTTTGGAGGTCCAAGTACTACGATGAGTGAATAAATAATTCCGGGAAGGCCACCCAGAAGTGTTAACACCAGGCTTATCCAAAAGCGATTGTTGATAACTCCCTCATGCAGGTAAACCGCTAATGGTGGAATAAATATTGCGATAAGCACCAGCAGTAAGGTGTTTGTATTCGGCTCCGCACCTGCCTTCTTTTGTTCTTTAAATGCTTTGATCTGTTTTTTTGCTTCACTAATTTTTTCTTTGCGTTCGTGGCGGGATAGCGCCTTGAAATCTTTCATAGCAGATTTCACGGCGTCCATTGCCGGCACATTCTTTTCTACATTCGGGTTTACGCTGACTTCTTCAGAGCTAGCTTTTGAATTCGTCACGAAAGCACTGTATCCGTGCCCTGCGACCATACAGGACAGGAGAAGAATAAAGAGGTTTTTTTTCATAATTCAGGCAGGTTTAGGTGGACAATTATATAGGCAACAAATATAATTGTTAAAAGTGTTTAACAAAATATTTAGGTGATCACAAAATGTATTTGACTGTCACCCTAAGCTGCTCCAAGAACCACGACAAGTGCGTAGATCACGCCGGGTAGAAAAAAGAGTAAAGTAAGCAAAAGGCTTATCCAAAACTTTGTATTGATCTCGCCCTGGTGCAAGTATACTGCCAGCGGCGGGAGAAAAAGAGCAAGAATAACCAACAATAGTGTATTTGTTGATGGCTCCGCACCGTTTTGTTTTGCGGCTTTTTGTTTAGCCAGCTCGGCCTTTACGTTGCGTAGACGCTCTTTCCTGTCGTGCCGCGAAAGGCTTTTGAATTCCTTTATAGCAGCCTTAACAGCATCGGCCCCGGGAACAGCTGTCCCGGTAGTTGGATTTGAAGACACTTCCGGCCGGGCAGAAGTTTTTTCGGTTACAAAAGCGGAAAATGAATTTGCGCCGGTAACCAGAATAATCAGAAGTACGAGGAAATTTCTTTTCATAAAAGAGTTTAAGCGGTGAAGAAAAAATGTTAATTTTTTTAACAAAAATATCGTGCCATCCTCAATTTTGCAACTAACATCTGCTAACAGAAATGAAGTCAGTATTTGACCTCTACCCTTAATGCTTTCAGCCCGCTAACACCCTGGAGATCTTCCAGTTCTACCATTTGTAGAGAGCCCGTTAACATCCCCTTGTTTTTGAGGTAATCGATGTGTTCGAGATATTCCTCCACGTCCCTCGCATTCGCATATACAATAGCAATCTGGTCTGGTTGTGTCAGGCGTTCGGCAGTATCCTTAATGTGAACTTTATCTATTCTCTTTTTTATGACCTCGTATCGGATATCGTATGAGCCTTCGACATCAAATCTCCTTTCATCTTTTCTGAAGTTTATATCTATGGCTCTTGTATGCACCAGTATTAACTGTGTAGTATGTAGCATGACAGGCATGTCGGCTACCAGTTGTGCGGTAAGCCGCGCTATTTCGACCATTGAACGTAACTGCCACAACTTCAAATTTTTCAGGTAAATCGGATTGTAGGGCTGTTCGGGTACAATCGACTGGCCGATATAGATGTTGTATTCCACACCGTCTGATCGGTACTTTTCGAAAAAAAACGGATACACCTCTTGAAGTCTCTTAACTTCCTGATTGAAATACTGGATGATGTTTTTGTTGATATAATGCAGCGAAACTTCGTAAGCTCTTCTATGCTGGTAGAACTCTCCCCTTTCCCTGTTGTTTTTGTGCTCATATGAACTGATCTCCCCGCTAAATTCAGGATACCGACTATTAAGATGCAACAACAATGCTTTAACGTCGTGGTCAAGAAACTCGTTTATCAACATTTCATATTCTGCCGTCAGCGTACCGAACGTATATCCAAGGTACTGTTCACATTTGTACAAAGCACTCTCTAACACGGGCAGCGAAATAATTGAAGTAGTATGTTGTAACAGTTCTTTCGTTAGTGACAGCTGAAATTGGTAGTCTTTCCTGGTAGCATTATTTCTTTCCACCGAAGAGTTGCGTATGTCTACTGCTCCGTATACGGGATGAACCTGCTCGAATACCACGTTCCCAATGCCCTCTTTTGAACGACGTATATCATCCTTTACCAGATAATCCCAGGCGACTTCAGTAAACTTCCACTCGACTGATGGTTGAAGTGACGTAAATTCATCTTTAATCAGCTGCGCGATCCTGTCATTGAAAGACTTGATCATAAAATAAACCAGGTCTGTTATAATAGGGAAAACTCGCTGAAGCACATCAACCGTTTTACCTGATATTCCATTTTCTTCTACTGCACTAATCTCGAACACGCCCAATAGTCCCTCGCTACTTTTGATGGGATACGCCATGAAGCTTTTCATTCCTTTTTCAAGCACTCCTGCCAGGAACGGCTCCGTAGCAGCCAAAGCAGGCGTTACGTTAGAATAGATGAATGGCTCGGGATGCAGCAAAAAACTGTTGTACATTTCTTTAATGCCGATCGTATGCGTGCACTTTTCCCCTGCAGAGTCCACTACCACGCATTTGGTAACAAATGAACGGTCATATACAACTCTGCCATTGATTTTAAAAAAAGGCGTCACGCCGATCCGTATCCTTGAGTCGTCGAGCAACTCGCCGATAGCTACCTCAACTTTCTCCAATGTTTGATCGAGGGTTTCGTTGTGCATGTTAAGAAGGGCACTCTTCAGCTCATTAACCGCAACTTCCTTGCTTACATCTTCCGCAAACAGGATGCAAAAGCCACGAAACCTGAAGCTTTCGAATGGAAAGTTTTCTGCCATCTCGTAGAACTCGGGTGGCTCCTTTGTTAGCATCTCCAACCACTCTTCCCGGAAAGGTGGTAAATCGCCCAATGTACCAATTTCAATAAATCGACTGTCTATGACGAGGTGGTAATGCCGGATAAGGTGGTTATTTTCGTTCTGGACCTGCACTATCCTTTTGTGTTCACTTTCGATTTTTATGTGATAGCATGTTTCAATGACCAACCGTATGAGGTAGCGGAGATTGTCAACATGATCCGTTTTGGTTTCAAATAGTTCTTCGTTACCTCTGATGAGCTGGGTAAACGGGGCCGTTTTGTAGAAAATTGCTGTGGGTTTTATGAACGCAAGTGCCATCGAAAACTCATCTGAGTTCGACGCCAGGGGTAACAACGACATTCTTATCAACTGAATAATTTCCTGCTCTTCCCCGAGAACCGACAAATCGGTAAGTGGCAGCAGGAGCCTCGGCCTTTTCTCAAATTTGCTGAGGATGTACTTATAAAACTTTGCCCTGATATCAGCTGTCTTTTCCATTTTCGTCCGCAGAAATTGGAGGTAGGGCTCGAACGATGCGTCGAATTGCAAGCGGTCAAAGGTATTCACACGGGCAGGGGCTTGACTCAAAACTTTCATAGAACAAAGTAAGACATAGGACTAAAAAGAACAATTACAATTTTTGAAGAAGTCCGCCTTGCGATCCAGGGCAAAGCCGATTTTCATTGTCGTGGTTAAAATCTTAAAGAGAACGAATAACTTTGCACAAAAGAGGGTACATGCATTATTCAGGGGTACAAACACAAACGTTGGAAGAGGTGGAAGTCGACGTGTTGACGGACTACGAAAAAACTTACCAGATCGTAGTATGGAACGATGAGGTGAACACGTTTGAATGGGTGATTGAAACCTTAATCGAGATTTGTGGCCATAGCGAGGAACAGGCCGAACAATGTGCCATGATCATCCACACGCATGGAAAATATGCTGTTCAGCAAGGCAAATTGTCTACGCTTAAACCACGGTGCGAAGCTATCATTGATCGTGGAATCGGAGCAACACTCGAGGTGTTGACAAATTAACCAGGAACAAATTAGAACGGTAAAGCGCATATGTTCACCATTCAGTTCAACAGACTACCACCCCAATATGCCGCTGTATGCGCTGGATAAAAAGCTCTGGTTTCCTCCTGTTCAGGATGCCTGCGAAGATGGCCTGCTCGCAATAGGCGGGGACCTGCGTGCAGAACGCTTATTACTTGCCTATCAAAAAGGCATTTTCCCTTGGTATGATGGCGACATTCCCCTCTGGTGGTCACCCGATCCACGTTTCGTATTGTTTCCCCGGAATCTGAAAGTCAGTAAAAGCATGAATGTCCTCCTGGCAAAGCAACCTTTTTCCTTCTCTATCAACAAAGCTTTCAGCGAGGTTGTCAACGCTTGCAAAAAAGTCACCCGGAAAGAGCAGGATGGTACCTGGATTTCCGACGAAATGCTGGACGCCTACGTGATGTTACACAAAATGGGGTACGCGCACAGTGCCGAGGTATGGTTAGGCGAAAAACTTGTAGGTGGCCTTTATGGGGTTCAGATCAACCAGGTTTTCTGTGGTGAGAGCATGTTTAGCCTGGCAAGTAACGCAAGCAAATATGCTTTCATACTTTTTGTAAAACACCTTATCACGAACGGTCTACGCTTAATTGATTGCCAGGTTTACACGAGCCATCTTGAAAGCCTTGGTGCAGAAATGATCAGTCGTGAAAGTTTTCTGGAATACCTGCAATGCACATGACCAGGTGCATGCTAATACGCTGTAAAAAGCAGCTTTCTTTCGGGGTGCTTTGAAGAGTATTGATAAACAAGTCCGCGTATGTATCCGTTTTCAGGATATTGGGTCAGATGAGCTTTCAAGTCATCAACGGTTTGTACCGCTGCGTCAGGCGGCAGGTACCCCATCCCATAAAAACGTCCTTTTTCCATCAGGATCACTCCTTTTCGGGCCTCTTTTGCTAAATATGCGGGTTCCTCGCAAACAGCAAAGGTTGGAAGAGAATTCGCCAGGTAGTTAATTGCCTTTGTGATACGATCATTATACTCGCTGGACGAAAGCTGTTGTTCTTCGGCGAGCGAGGGTCCGTGCGAAACGTCAATAAAACATAACCGGGGGCAGAGATCGAATTCCGCAATCAGCTTCTTCACCAGCGTGTGTCCTTCGGTTAGCTGGCTAAAGGTGTAGATCGGCTGAAGATGTTTTTTCTTTTTTTCAATTACCAGTCTGAGATAGCCTTTACTGTCTTCAAAAGCATAAAGTCCATATGCCTGTTCAAAGCCCTTCAGGCTGCGATTATACAAGGGCCACAATCGTTTGATTTCGATGCTTTCCAGAATAAAAGCCATCAATTCGCTTCCACATTCCTGGTAGGTGATGTCATAAATATTTCTAAGGAACTCCTGCTTTTGTTTTCCTGTTTTGTTATTTGAAAAATGGCTCGCGACCCGCTTACGAAGGTCTTTGGCCTTCCCAACGTAGATAACTTTGCCCTTCACATTATGGAAGTAGTATACGCCAGGACAAGCCGGCAAGTTTGTAACCTTTTCCGCCGGCAGGTTGGGTGGCAAATGCTGGTCCTTTGCTTTTCCTTTTAGCATCAGATTGATTTCCCCGGCCCCGTCATTACATAACAGTTGTTCAAAAAGTTTGACTGTAGCCCGTGCGTCGCCCCCTGCACGGTGTCGCTGTTCTATTTCAATAGAGAGGCTCCGGCAAAGGTTTCCAAGACTGTAGCTGTGTTGCCCCGGAAATATCTTCCTGCCGAGGCGCACCGTGCAGAGCTTTTTGCAATCCAGGTCGAAGCCACATCGTGCAAGATGAAATTTTACAAATGAATAATCAAAGTTGACGTTGTGAGCCACAAACACCTTTTCCCTTAAGAGCTCGTAGACGCGCGCCGCAATTTCTTCGAATAACGGCGCCTGGCTTACCATGGCATTTGTGATACCGGTTAAGGATTGGATATAGGGTGGAATACCCACTAACGGGTTGACGAGCGTATCGAAATAATCAACTATCTTTTGCCCATCGTAAACGGCAATGGCAATTTCAGTTATACCATTTGCGCTCGCATACCCGCCCGTGGTTTCTATATCTACTATTGCGAACATCAAACTATTTTAGCTAAGACAAACACAAGATTACTAAAATCTTTGGTAATTAAAGTGATTGCGTCCACAATTGTTGCAGAATAGAGAAGGCTTTCCGGTCGAAGCCGGGTGATCGTAGATTTACGTGGAATCCACTAAATGTTGTGACAATTTGCGACCGGCTCAAGCTGAAATCAGAAAAAAACGGGCTTGTGCAACCATTTTGTCTAAAAAAAGTGAGTATTCTATTTCTCATTTATTGTGAATAGCTTAACTTTAACAAACAAATTGATTCGATGGTAACGGACTTTCCAGGTCATTTGCCTGTCATTATCCATAGAAACCATTTTTATCAAACCTAAAATCTGTTCACATGAAAAAATCTACTTCAATTCACGTTGGCGAAGGGGTTAGAAACACCATTATCGGTGTGGCAATTTTTGCAACAATTGCATTGATTACCTACCTGGAATGGAGCGGTAATTTGGGCCACTAGACCTTTTTGATCAGCGTTAAGTCCTGGTAACTGTTGCATCAGCAACCGTTGTCAGGATTTTTTGTTTCAAAGCAGCCGGTTGATACCCCGTCATTACAGCTTTCCGGCCTAGCCTTTACTTTAACAATTTATATGTAACCAGAAGGATGTACAAAGGTTAAATTTAAGACCTAAACTAACGTTATGAAGAAGATATTCTATTCCATATCTTTTGCCGGTATTTTCTTCATTTCTTGCCAGGCTCTCTCTTCCGATGCAAATTCAGCCATCACATGTTACAAACATTGTAGTAGTCTCCTGCTCACCACGCCACCCGTCACAACGTTGTCGAATCATCACACACCGGATCTGTCAATGAATTCAATTAAGAACACCTACAGTATATTCCCAACCTATGCATGGGACACCCGGATGCTCCTCTGGTGAGTCGATTTCCAGACACACCTCTCTCTCCAGGCTTTTGCTTTTTCATCGTCACACTCGTGGTTGACACCTACCATTTAGTACATTTGCGTCCCTGTTTGAAACTGCTCACAAAAATTAGGTGTTCTTAAAAGGCGCATGAAATGACGGAACTAAGCAAAAATTATCTACCCGCGGAAACCGAAGGAAAGTGGTATTCGCATTGGCTTCAAAAAAAGTACTTTTCCAGCGTTCCGGATGAACGTACGCCATATACCATAGTGATCCCCCCACCAAACGTTACCGGTGTACTTCACATGGGACATACCCTGAATGAAACGGTTCAGGATATCCTGGTCCGTCGCGCAAAGATGAAAGGCTTTAACACCTGCTGGGTACCCGGAAGCGACCATGCCAGCATAGCTACTGAGGCGAAAGTGGTGCAGATGCTTAAGGAACAAGGAATAGATAAAAACAATCTTTCACGAGCAGAATTTCTGAATTATGCATTCGAATGGAAAGACAAATATGGAGGAATAATATACGATCAGATCGCAAAACTTGGATGCAGTGTAGATTGGGACCGGGTGACTTTTACCATGGATGACCATTACTACCAGGCGGTAATCAGGGTATTTATTGACCTGTACAATAAAGGACTTATCTACCGGGGTGCACGAATGATAAACTGGGATCCGGCTGCTAAAACTGCCCTGAGCGATGAAGAGGTTGAGCACAAAGAAGTACAGGGCACACTATATTATCTAAGGTACCAGGTTGTCGACCACCCGGGCAACATCGACAAGCCTGTGGAGTCCGTAATCATTGCCACCCAACGGCCGGAAACCATCATGGGCGACACCGCCATTTGCGTAAACCCAAAGGATGAACGTTACGCCCATCTTAATGGCAAATACGCAATAGTGCCCCTGATCAATCGCCCGGTGCCATTCATTTTCGACGATTATGTTGACCCGGCTTTTGGAACCGGGGCTTTAAAAGTGACTCCTGCGCACGACATTAACGACTATAACCTTGGACTTCGCCACGGACTTGAAGTGATTGATACCTTAAATCCTGACGGTACATTAAGCCCGGCTGCCCGGATCTATGTTGGTAGAGACCGTTTTGAGGCACGCAAAGAAATCGTTGCAGAACTCAGGGAAAAGAACATCCTCGAAAAGGAAGAAAGCTATCAAACACGAGTTGGTTATAGCCAACGCAGTGGAGCCGTTGTTGAGCCGCGCATTTCTACACAGTGGTTCCTGAAAATGAAAGAAATGGCAGAACCCGCCTTGAATGCGGTGGTGAATGGTGACATCAGGATACATCCGGGAGAAAAATTCCTGGCGACCTACAAATATTGGCTTGAAAATGTAAAAGACTGGTGCATCAGCCGGCAACTTTGGTGGGGACAACAAATACCAGCCTGGTATGCTCCAGACGGCAAGTTTGTTGTGGCAGCAACTCACGACGAGGCCTTCGAAAAGTTCAGCCAACAATATCCGGGTACGTCAACAGACAAGGCGTCGATAAAACAGGATGAGGACGTACTGGATACCTGGTTTTCTTCGTGGCTTTGGCCCCTGGAGGTTTTTAAAGGTATTTCGAATCCTGCCAATAAAGACGTCTCATACTACTACCCTACCTCGGTTTTGGTTACCGGGCAGGATATCATCTTCTTTTGGGTAGCCAGGATGATCATGGCGGGTATGCATTACACCGATACCCGGCCTTTTGCTGATGTTTATTTTACGGGGATGGTTCGCGATAAGCTCGGCAGAAAAATGAGCAAAAGCCTGGGCAACAGCCCCGATCTTTTAGCACTTATCGATAAATATGGCGCCGATGCAGTACGGTTCGGGATCATGATATCCTCCCCCGCAGGAAACGACCTTTTGTTTGATGAAGGCAGCCTTGAACAGGGCAGAAATTTTAACAACAAGCTTTGGAACGCCCTGAAGCTGGTAAAGCTGTGGGAGCAGCGGGTCAGCCCTGCTGCCGGGAATAGCCCAATCGACAATGACGCAACCTTTGCGGTACAATGGTTTGCAGCCAGACTGGAACAGGTGAAAGCCGAACTCGACAGCGCTTATACACAGTTTCGCCTGAGCGAAGGACTTAAAACCATCTACTCCCTTATCTGGGACGACTTCTGTAGCTGGTACCTGGAGTGGGTCAAACCTGGTTTCGAGCAACCCGTTGATGCAGCAGTTTACCGCCAAACGGTTGCCTTCTTCGAAGAATTGATGCAACTGCTGCATCCATTTATGCCGTTTATCACCGAAGAAATATACCACTTGTTAGTCGAGAGAGAAGACGACTTATGCGTTAAGCTGAGCGCCAGCACAGGCGAAGCAGATGAGTCGATGCTGAATGATGGAAACCAGTTGAAGAAAGTGATTACAGCTTTACGCGATGCCCGGGTAAAAAATCAACTGAAGCCAAAAGAAACAATCAAAGTGCACATCCAAACAGCCGATGCGCTCATCTATAATAAGGTCGGCGACATCCTCAGCCGTCAATTGAACATCGAATCGTTGTCTTATACACAGGAACCTATACCAGACACCATAGTAGTTGCTGTTGAAGGGGAGCGCTTTTTTATTGAGACGAAAGCTAAAGCCGATACCACCGCATTAAGGGCGGACTTACTAAAGGACCTTGATCACCAACAATTTTTCCTGCAAAGTGTTGCCAAAAAGCTGAGCAATGAGCGGTTTATGGCTAATGCGAGGCCCGAAGTTGTTGCACTTGAGCGTAAGAAGCAAGCTGACGCCGAAGCCCGTATAAAAGCAATAGAAGAAAGCCTCTCGGGGCTATAATTTTCGATCAATCGTCGTTTTGCGGCAACTTCAAGGCCGCAATATGTAGATTGTTGTACCAACGTCGTTTAGTTATGGTCTGTTTCTAAAATGCGGTCAATAGAATTACCGGACGTAGAAGGGAGTGACACAACGATGTCGAATGAAGATATTCTGTTCGCTACCAAAAAAGTCTCCAAATTAAACGACGTTGATTGTTATAAACGTCAAACTCCGTCACTTTACTTCGACATCTAAATAAGCTTTACTTTATTTTCCTACCTCAATACCCAATACCCCAATACCTAACACCGCATACCGACACCACCAATGAGCAATTCCAACTTCCCCTCTTCTCATCTCCAGGTACGACCTGCATCTTTTAACGACATCAGGTATGTACAGGAAATTGCAAACAAGACCTGGCCGGTTGCTTATAAAGATATTCTTTCCCCTGATCAGCTGCAGTATATGCTGGAACTATTCTATAACAGTGAGGCACTGTCGAACCAAATGAAGGAGAACCATCACTTTTTTCTCGCCCTTAAACAATACGAGCCAATAGGCTTCGCCTCGTTTTCGCACCAGCACGACACCGTATATAAACTTCAGAAGTTGTATGTGCTCCCGGGTATTCAGAAATCCGGAACGGGCAAGCAATTGCTTCGAAACGTAATGCAGATTGCCGCCAGCATGGGCGGAACAACCCTTTTATTAAATGTCAACCGCAAAAACCCGGCAAAGTCGTTTTACGAACGCAACGGTTTCACTATTGTACGTGAGGAAGACATCCCAATAGGCAATGGGTACTTCATGCACGATTACATTATGGCTGTCGATTTAATCTCCGCCACCTGACGTTAAGCTACTCGTGTACCGGTTCGCTCATAATGAGATTTGGAGAGAAGGTCCTTTTTTGACGAACCGTTTGGCCCCTGAATACACCTGCTCTCAGGTATACGCGAACAGTTTATTGAGTTGTCGCGCAATTACAACATTGTTGAAAAACGGCTGCAGATGGTCCTGTAACTATTCGCAGGCAGTGCATTGCAAATAAGAACGCTTCGCCTTATCTTGGAAAACTATACCTAAACCAAAAACGTTTGTATGCTAGTTTTCGACCGAAAAAAACTTTTAAACGGTTATGTCAGCCGCTTCGGACCGCTCACCACAAATCTCGCAGACGCCTTCCGTTTTCTATTGACTCAAATCGAACAAGACGATCGTTTCTCCAATACAGAAGCCGACAGGCGACAACTTGCCTATTGTATGGCAACCTTCAAATGGGAAACGGCACATACCATGCAGCCCATTGATGAATATGGGGGTAATACCTATTTCAATAAACGTTATGGCCCGGGCACCAGTGTAGGTAAAATGCTCGGCAACACTAAACCCGGCGACGGTGCATTGTTTCATGGCAGGGGTTATGTTCAAATTACGGGACGAAGAAATTATGCGAAAGCACGCTCAATTACCGGTGTCGACCTGATTACCGACCCGGACCTTGCAAAAGATCCGATTGTGGCTTACCAGATCGCGATCCAAGGCATGAAAGAAGGTTGGTTTACAGGCAAAAAACTCTCCCATTTCATTAATAATGATAAAGCCGATTTCGAAAATGCCCGCACCATTATCAACGGCTACGACAAAGCGGAGATAATCGGAAATATTGCCCGGCGCTACAGTGAAATTCTTAGAGAATCATTGACCTAGTTCATCAATTAAAAATGTAAAATTAAAAATGTAAAAAGAGAACCCGACCTTTTGTATCGCCTCACTTATAGGTACGTCTGCATCGATATAGGGTGGCAGAGTCACCGGGTGCCAGGAGGATCGAGAAAGCGAAA
>JASLBT010000231.1 GCA_030146445.1 Segetibacter sp.
GGATGGGTTGCACGAATGCCTCGCTCGTACCGTTGCAAGTCGGCCACCCTTCTATAACGCCATGAGTTTTCTCCCATTTTCTGCAGTCCTTTGATCAATAAACAGGTGTCATTAAACTCCATACCACTACCGTCAATCCGGCTTCTCCGCCATGCGAACAATATTTATAAGGGTTCGTAATGGTTCTCATTCATCGGTACGTCTGAAGCGGAAAGCCGTCCCGAAAAAACTAATTGGTGTCGATGTTGCTATCCCCGTGGGGGACCACTACGAGGGCTGCACTGGATTACGCCCCTGGTCAACAAAAACTCTCTTATTTGTTCCCCTTCCGAAAAGGTCACCCGTTTGAAACCATCTTGGCTGGTCACAGGCAGGCTGCATTAACGTTCTCCCGTATTTCCGCTCTACAAAATTTAGATCGTATCCCATTGCGACCAGTAGCGTAGGAAACAGGTATTCATGTGAATACCGGTTCATCATCGGTGAAAATTTTGCCGGAAAAAAATTAGCCCTGTCAACGGCAAGCAATGGAACAAGACCTTCTACCGGGTTAGCATCATAAATCGATGCATGTTTTATTTTTAGTGGTTTTGAGTCATAATGTTCCCCGTGGTCGGAGGTATAAAGGATAAGCAGGTTGCTTTCTGCCGGCAGCCTGCACATCAGCGTTTGCCAGAACCGGTCAACGTTCCAGCGTAGCGACCTGAAATAGTGTTTGGGGGTCTTGCTGTCGTCACCGGCTGATGAAAAGCTGGTTATAAGAGAATCGGCCGGGTAATTGGTGTCGTAGGGCCAGTGCGCGCCAAACTTGTTTATGTAAGTAAAAGTGGGAACGTTCAATTGAGCTATTGCAGCAATTGCTTCGGCAAGCAACGAATCACGCGCATACAACTGAACAGCAGGGTTATTGTTCGCAGGTTTATAAACGCTATCGATAAAGTCCAGATCACGCACAGTGGTGTAGTTCTGAAGTTTTTTTGCTGGTGATTGCGCGTCAAGTAAGTAGGTTTTATACCCGGCATTTTTGGCATATCGAAATAACCCGGGCTTAGCGAGAGCATTAAACCCACTGTCGGGCAACTCGTGCATTTGCATGCCAGCCATCAACGACAGGTTTGACCCTGCACTAAAGTTGGTGAAGGAACTGGCAGTGCCGAAGTTGATAAACTTACCCGCGTTTGCCTGCAGGAAAGGTGTCGTCGGAAGCGGAAACCCGTTGAAGCTAAGTGCCGTTCCGGTCACACTTTCGTCTACGATAATAAATACATGATCCACTTTTCGCTTTCCTGGTTTTTCCGTCACCACTGACCTTCTCCACCGGCTTTCCGGTCGCACCCTATTTGAGGTAAGCAGGTTTCCCGTTACCCTGTATGCCGATGGAAGCAGGTCTGGCAGGCCAGGGGATCTTCCGGAAAACAGATAGAGCATTCCCTGTACTGCAATAAACGCGAACAACCAGCCCGGGGCAAACCTGGTTTGAACACTTGCTAAAGAAAATTGTACAAGCGCAAAGGTTATCCCGGTACCCACGAAGGCAAGCAGAAAGGGGATTGTAAACGTGGAAAACGCCGCGGAAGCGTATTCAGGGTTATTAAAGAGATTGATCGTATCGGGATAAGAAAACGGGTAGCTGCTCAGCATCAGGTAGAGCAGGTCTGTGTAGATTGCAGAAAAGACCAGGATTTCGGCAAATTTTTTTACCCCCTTGTTGCTGCTCAACAACAGCGTAAATATCGAAACGAATGCTGAGACATACCCTATAACAAAATAAAAACCCGGTTGAGCATCACCTTTATTTATGGCGCTGATCAACCTGAAGTCGTTCAGGACGAACAAAGTGATCAGCAGAACTCCGCAAACATTTGAAAGTGTTTTCCTGGCAAACAGCTGATTAGCTATACGCGAAAATTGTTGCACAAATCCTCCTCCTTCGTGATGTCATTTATAAAAGCTATTCTCTGTTTCGAAACGCAGCATTCCGCCACTGCCACCCCAGTTTAGCCGCACACAGGTTTTCCTAACAAACGAATCTGGCTGGCACCATCATTTATTTCTTTTCGGCGGTACTTTTGATAAATGCCTGCACGTCGTTTACCCACTCGGTTTGGTATTTCACAAGATAATTTTCATGCCCGGCGAGCGGGTAGGTTTTCAACCGTTTGCTTCCACTTATGTTGTTATATATCCGGTTAATTTCCCCCCTGCTTACCTTCTCATCTTGCTCACCGTACAACAGCAGGGTAGGGCAATGAACCGATTTTGCATAGTTTACCGGGTTATGCGCAAAGCCCCAAAAGCCGTTCACAGCACCACCCCAAAATACCAGCAAGGCAGCCATGGGGAACGATGGTATCTTCATTGAACGAAACCTGGCGACTGTTGTTTCATACATGGTGCCGAAAGGACACTCTATAATTATGCCGTCCGGCTCAAGCCCGTAATCCTCGATTGCTTTCAAGATGGCCACTGCCCCGAGCGATGTTCCATATAAATAAATTTGCGTTTCATTGGCGCCCGTTACAAAGTCGAAACACGTCTTTACTTGTTCCGCCTCTTCATACCCTATGGTGGTTTGGCTGCCTTCAGAACTGCCGCTGCCCATAAAGTCGACAAGCAAAGTGTTATAGCCAAGCCCGATAAATACATCTGACTTATCAATCATCAACGACTTGTTACCGCCATATCCATGAAAAAGAATGACCGTTCCCCTGCTATTCGTTTGGGTGATATACCAGCACGCAATCCTTTTATTGCTTTCAAGGATAACGGTTTTAAAGCGTTGATCCGGTGTTGTCGTGTTGGTGGGGCGCGGATTCACGACGCCGAAAATCAACGTCTTTAGCTTTGCTTGAAAGGTAAGTTCTGTAGCAGAAGTCTTTTCCGCGTTGGTGTGTGAAAAGTGCGTAAACCGGTAGGCATGAAATGCAGCAACGATGTTCATCAACACAAACAGCAAACATGCCGTCCAGCAGACAGGTTTTAAAATTCTCATGGGTGAAAATAAGCTGTTCTCCAAAAGGGGACGAAACAACTACCTTAAGTAATCGGGTAACACCCAGCATTGAATCCGCCGTTCTTCCTTTCTGCGGCAACCCTGATCTTCCTTTCTCAGCCGTTTCTCTCATTTCATTATTCGGAAATCGGGAACAGGTATTTTGCCGGTGATACGATCAACATTCATCTGAATATAAAAGAACTATCTAACACGTTTGGATCGCATTGCTTTTATTTTCCTGATGTTTTTCTCCGTAGTGAGTTTTTGATATTCAGGCTGCTCAACTCCATACAAAGCCACTTTCCCTTCCTCGTTAAAGTGAATACCCCAGCCATATCGTTTAGCCAATGATGACGAACGCAAACACGCCTGGCCCTTTGAAAAAAGTTCCTTCCGGGCTTCATCATACGCCTGTGTCTCCAGCCGGTTGCGTTCAGCAAATACGTGAAACAATACGTCGTCCGAGGTAAATTCGTAAGGATGCGCGCTAATTAGATCATATTCGAGGTTGGCTATCGATTTTGTGTCTGCCTTTGTTGGCGGAACTTCGCCCGTAGTTGCGGGACAATCTTCGGCAACTTCGATTAACGTATTGTAGTAGTTGGTGGTATGTGTCGTCATTCGTCTTGCTGATTTAAAATGAAAGGCGTTCCTGCCGGATCCAGTATCCAATGCATGGTTTCCGGAATTTCTTCTAATTCATCGCAGGTCTCAATTCCATTGGCCTGTAAAAAAGCTGTGGCGGTGTTTACATCATTGGTCTTCAGGTCGAGCCATACTTCTGAATGAGTATAATTGTCAACACAGTCAAGCCAAACGATGTTGCTTCCGAACCTTACTTCATGCGTCCTGCTTACAGTGGGGTTAGTGATCGGTTTCTCCACTACAGGTAGTTTCAGGATGTCGCGGTAAAATGCGACTGTCTTTTCATATTTGCTCCGGGGAACCTTTATCGCTATGTTAAGTCCACCCGTAAATTCAAGTTGCATATTCAGTTACGTTTAGGGCTAAAGTGAATAAATGGCTGGATCGAAAACAGGTTGTTCTGATCGGCCGAATGCCGGATGGATATAACAGCCAAACGGCAATTCTGCATCTTAAACATTCCCGGCGACTTCTATCCAAACAGGTGCATGATCGCTGGTCTTTTCCCATCCACGTACGTCACGGTCAACGCCTGCTGCTGCCAGGCGGCCATCAAATTGCGGGCTCAGCAGAAAATGATCAATCCGCAACCCTGCATTGCGGCCGTAAGCGTTTCTAAAATAGTCCCAAAAGGTAAAAACGATATCGTCCGGATAAAGTGTTCGTATGGCATCCGTCCAGCCCTGGTCAACAAGTCTTTTAAAAGCCTCTCGAACTTCCGGCCTGAACAGGGCATCTTCCTGCCATCGCTCGGGTTTGTAAACGTCTTTGTCGGTGGGCATAACATTGAAGTCCCCTGCGAGTATCACAGGCATGTCGATTCTTAATAATTCCGATGCATGATCGGTAAGCCGATCAAACCAACGCAACTTGTAATCAAACTTTGGCCCCGGAGCGGGATTACCGTTAGGCAGGTAAAGGCAACAGATCCGTATGCCTGCTACGGTTGCTTCAAGGTAGCGGCTGTGCTCATCATCGGGATCATCGGGCAGCCCGCGTCGCACTTCATTGATTGCGCCTGCACGCGAGAGTATCGCAACACCGTTCCAACTTTTTTGACCATGCCATAACGCCTCGTAACCCAGGTCAGCAATAGCCTCTATCGGAAACTTCTCCTGTGGTGCCTTGAGTTCCTGCAGGCAAACGATATCGGGGGTAGTTTCACTAAGCCACCGCAGCAACACAGGCAAACGCCCATTGACGCCGTTAACGTTATAAGTCGCTATTCTCATAATAGATGATTTGTGCCCACTTTCGCTACTTACAAAAAAATAACGCCGCCTTCCCTCCGGCGATTTCCGCGGCATAACTTACACTAACTTAAAAGTTTGAGAATGCAACTGGTTCTTTTGGCGAACGCTCATCTACGGCTTTGTTAGCGAAATCGAGGCTTTCACGTTCCTGCCACGATGATTTCTGCTCAGTTTGGGCGTGCCCCCCAACCCGGGTTGGGGGTCGGGCTTTTGTTCCAAGTCCTCGCCCCACCTGCGGCGGGGCTGCGGGCTTTCCCCGTCCGACTGGCGTCAGCCGGGCGGGCACGTAATCCCTCACGCGGATTCCTGCAAAAGCGCATACAATTACGTTACAACGCGCCTGAACTTGCTTTTAAAGCAAATCTTAGGCGAGGGATCAAACTCTGGTTGCCGGCTTTGCTATGATGCAGAAAGCTGATGTTGGCTCCAGCTTTTGTAGTTTCACGTCGATGATGTCGAACGCATTTTCCGCCAGCCGTTGCTTAATGGGCGCTGCAGCTTCTATTGTAATCTCAAAGGGCGCCTGGTGAAACACGTAAAGATTTCCGTGCGGCTTTAACGCGGTCCGTATTACTGCCAAGCCAACAGCCGGGGCTTTCGAAAAGAAATTGACATTAAACGCTACCACACTGTCATAGTAAGCTGCTGGCAAAATTGAATTTTCGAAATCGCCTGCTACAAACTTTGATACACCTCGCTCAATATTTTCGAGGTTTCGTTTACGGGCTTTCTCCACCATCGGGGCAGATCGGTCGATCGCCAGCAAGCTGCCGGTTTGTAACGCGGAGGCGATTACTTCTGCAAAGAGCCCGGCACCACAACCAATCTCAAGGATATGATCATCCGGTTGAATGTTTAACAGCCTTGCGGCCCACCAAAAGCGTTCGGGGATCGAGGCCATAACGACGATTCATTTATTGTGTCTTAATTCAGCGCCGGCATTTGGGACTTTGCTCCTCAGGCATACACATTCATCATTCAACATTGCTTAAGTTCATCATTCAACATCGCTTTATTTTCAACACCTCTAGCGCTGCTTAACAAACACCTTCTGAGCACAAGCCCATTCATCATTCATAAATCAACATTGCTTAAGTTCATCATTCAACATTGCTTCTCTTCGTCAGCATTTCGCTAAAACCACGGTCATCGATTGGTGTCGCGCTTATAATGCATTTGTACCATCCCACTTTCAAATTGTTTGGTTGACACAAGCTTTAAGATTTGCTCGGGCCGGCCATCTTTAAAAAGCCGGGTTCCGCTTCC
>JASLBT010000237.1 GCA_030146445.1 Segetibacter sp.
TGTTCTGACGCCAGTAGTTCAACTCGGGTGGCAAGAACTCCTGGAACAGCCCGGGGTTTAGAAGGTGCAAGGCCTAAGCTAAAGCTTAACGTGTATCCTAATCCTGTTGTAAACCAAGCTACCATTCAAATTGCTTTATCAGAAAATGCTTCTTACACCCTTCAGTTGTACAATGCTGCCGGTGCATTGGTGAAAGTATTAAGGAAAGGCGAAAGTGATGGACGACAGTTCAGCTACAACATCGATGCTTCCGATCTTAATGCCGGTATATACAAGGTAAAACTGGTAACGTTAGAACAGGTACTGGTCAGACAGATTGTTATTCAATAATACCACGGTAGGCTATAGTTCAAAGAAGCTCCCGATCCGACGATTTGGGCTTCTTTGAACAAAGGCCGCTGCCTATCTCAGACGAAAAAAGATTTACGTAGCTGCGTGTAAACCTTTCTGATGCTTAATGTTTGACTTTATTTTTTAGAGCTCGTGTTATTAGCTCTTTCTGTCCTTAACCTTATCACCCTTGCATAGTTTACATAGCTATGCTTACCTATGGTTGATCGTTCAAGTTGTAATTTATAAGTTCCCCAATTATGTTTCACTTCAGCTTCTATCATTTCTGGATTTACGACGGTTGTTGCTGCATTTGATGTGGCTAAAAGCTCTGACATTACTCTTCCATCCATTGTTGCCGGACTGGATATGTTATGTAAGTGAAGCACTGTTGGCGCTATGTCTACGTTCGAAGTTGGAAGATTACCCTCGTACGATTTCCTGAAAGCCGGCCCGGATGTGATCAAAGGGATATGAACTTCATACGGACTTAGTCCACCATGTCCAGCTACACCCTTTGAGTAACTGGTTCCGGCATATCCCGCGGTGTTCTTACTGTCATCCCAGTTTTCATCGACTAAAATATCGGCTGCACGCTCCGGATGGTTCCAGTGGATGGATTCAAATGAAAGGGTTCCTTCTACAGAACCTCGCATGTTGCCAGCCGTCGATGCCCTGGTAAAAATTGCACCTATCCATTCCTGCTGCTGAAGCGTTGCTACGATCTTCTTTATCACGCCTGCATTATGATCCTTTACGTAGATAGCTCCTTCCGCTACTATCACATCTTCTGATGTACTATCTTTTTTCAATCCTTCATTAATCAAAAACGCTGTAAGTCCCTGTTTGCCTTTATGGGTTACAAAGCCATGATCCGTCGAAACGATAATATTGAACTTATTAATAAGGCTTTTGTTTTTTAACGTGCTGATTATTCTTCCGAATTCTTCATCAACAGACCTGATGGCTTGCATAGCCGTTGGAGAGCCTATACCATCACTATGTGCAGTACCGTCGGGGTCAGAAAACCAAATAGCACTAACCAGCGGTCCGTTAGCAGCAAATCCATATTTAAGTAGAGCGTCTGTCACCCATTTATGTTGGGCAGTATTAGGTTTTGCTTTTCCCGGAATTGGTCCCATCTCATTGTTTACAATTTTCTCAAATGAGCCAGGCAAGATCATAGATGTATTAATAACTGCGCCACCACTAACTGTATGGTTTTGTAAGAGGGCCTGGCCGGAAGAGCCTGAACTGAAAACCATCATTCTTTTACCTGCTGCCTGTAAAATTTCGCCCAAAGAAATCACGGTCAACAACTTACCATGTGTAGCTTCATTTATCTTTAGAAGGTTATCCGCCTCACCCGTATTGATTCCCTGGGTTTTGTTTACTTCAGGAAAATAAACTGTGTTGCCCATCAACCCGTTTTTTGCAGGATAACTACCGGTAGAATAAGATGATGAGTTAACTCTGGTAACAGTTGGAAAAACGCTGTGATGCTGTTTGCCGTAGCTTCCCGCGTTTTTAAATGCATAAAGATTCGGCATGTTTTCAGAAGTAATATAATCGGGTCTAAGTCCATCAAAAAAAACAATGAGTGTTCTTATACCTGCAGTATCATGTTCAGTTATCGAACCTGTTTTATTTTCCTGTGCTATAACGCCAGTGCCTGTCATGCACACTATCAAAGCACCAAGTATGTTATTTAACATTCGTTAGGTTTTTCTTGATTTAGTTTCTACTTATCCCACCATACTTTTATATCACTGTCGTCGCCGCCCATTGATGCTTTTGCGGCTTCGAGGTTTTGTGGGTTGAGCGACTGTAGATAGGTTGGATAAGGTACACGACTGGGAAAATTGTTTTCAGCGGGAATACCTGCACCTCTTGGCAGAACAGGGTAGCCGGTTCTTCTCTTCTCGAACCACGATTGGTAATCAACAAAGAAGTAAGCAAAATATTTCTGCAACATAATTTGTTCTAATTGCTCTTCGATAGTAGCGGTTTCGTCATATGCGACTCCGGCTTGTTGCAAATACCCGGTGGGCATTACTGCACCCCATTGCACCATAGATGCTGTAATGCCCCTTTCATAATGTTGCTTTGCAGCTTCTCCGGTAGCAAACCCTTTCAATGCCAGCTCGGCTTTTATAAATTCCACTTCAGCATAAGGCATCATTACTCCGAGTTGTGGTAATGTTTTAAGGGCATCGTTGTAGCTCGAATTCTTGCCTACAGCATATTCAACCGATGTTGGATAGCCGCTCTGAATGCCCTGGTAAACATTAGCGCCATTTACATTCACAGTTGTCATCCACACTGCCCTGCGGGGGTCATTATAAGTATTCATTTTATCAACAAAGAACATGGTGAAATAAGTGCCTTCTCTCCAGTCAAGCGTTCTTGCATTATAATATGGATTGAAGTATGGAAAGGTACCGGGATACCTGAAAATAGCCTCATCTGCATTGGCGGTAAATACGGGGTATTTTTTAGGATCACTTAATATGGTATTCAACTGTTCATCCACATTTACTTCACCGTTACGTTTTGATATCCTCAAAAGCAATCGCAGCTTTAACGAATTACAAAATTTCTTCCATTTCTGTATGCCTGTATTCTTTCCACCGGTTAGCGCATTGGCATTGTAAACAAGATCACCGCCATAAGTTAATGCCCTGGAATCATCGAATAGTGCATTTGCCGTATCAAGGTCTTTTAATATCTGAATGTAGATATCTTTTTGCTTATCGAATGCGGCCTGAAAATTACCTTCGCCTGCTTTGGTTGCCTGTGAATAAGGTATATCTCCATACAAGTCGGTTAAGATGGAATAAGCCCAGCACTTATATACCAATGCAATTGCTTTATAGTTATTTTCTTTCAAGCGGTCTGCAACGGCATAAATGTCTTCTATATCGGTCATATAAGAATAGAAAGTGCTCCAAACACCAGCACCGGGGCCTACAACATACCTGTGAAGACCACCGCCACCGGCACTTCCGCGTGGTGCGCTCACCTGCATTAATTCGTGTGTGAACGAACGGCCCGACTGTATGCTGTTGTTAACTATCTTGTATTGCAGCTGGCCGAGCATAACACCGGGCGTTATTTCTTTTGGACGGTTGGGGTCAGTGTTCAACTCCTCGAAACTTTTGTTACACGATACCGAAATACAACAAAATACCATTAACCGGATATAGATATATTTAAATGTCCTCATAATATTATAGTTGATCGTACCTATTTATTTTTTTTGTGATACCGGCATTGGTCTTTTATGGGAACATCGTTGCCCGCCCGCTGCGCAGTCGGACGGGCGTCGCACTCTTGTACGGCAGGAAAGAAATCACCGGGCTCAATATTTAGAGCTTTAAGCCGCAAAACTTTGGATTTAAAATTTGAGGGTGAGGTTTATACCCATATTTCTTGTTGACGGGAACTGTGTTAATTCAACACCGGGAGTCAAAGTTCCGTTGTTTAGGTTGCCTCCTTCCGGGTCGAAGCCTGGAAACCTGGTGAAATTGAACAGATCTCTGCCATAGATCGCAACGGTCGATTGCGTTATACCCACACCCTTCAATAATTTTTGGGCGAGACTGAATTCTACACGTGCCTCTCTTAACTTAATGAATGACGCATCAAAAATGTTTGTTTCAGCATTGCTGATGGTGTAGTAGTTGTCGTAATAAGAGCTTGCCGCTACTTTCACCGTATTCGGTGTGTACTTTCCGTCAGCACCTTTAACCACTCCATCGCCTACTATTCCCTCATCGCGACCGGGCAGGGTTACCCTGGTT
>JASLBT010000250.1 GCA_030146445.1 Segetibacter sp.
CGGTTCCAATGAATGGCCCTGATACCTTCCGGCACACGGGATGGATGAAAGTAAAACGGCGTACTGTTGAATGTAGCCAATTCAAACGGGTGAAAACCATTCCCGAATACATGAATGGCTTTGCCTGTCAAATGCTGTAAGCCGGAAATGAAACTGGCACCGGACCTCGGGTCGGCAGCAAGCGCTTCACTGGTCGTAAAAAACTCCGGCTTTATTTCCCCGGCGCGCAGGAAACTATTTATACTGTCGCGATCAAAGCCAGTAGTTAGCAGGATCGCCGTTGGTTTGAGATTGCTTACAGATCTGGAAAACCTAATAGGGATACCCAGGAGCGCTAACGAGGCACAAGCGACAAAGCTGGCAAGAAGACGCGCCGTTCTGAAGCGGCGATTTTGCCGCCTGTACTCCGTGAAGGCGAGCCACATAAACAAGCCGGTGCAGGCAACGACGATTGGCAACCACTCAATCATGCTTCCTGTTTAAGTTCATAAAATAGCGATCACCTAAACTTTTGGTGGGCACCCGCTCTATGGAATGGGGCCGTTCATCTGAACTTTTGAGCAGTTGTTGAAAAGCGCGCCCTGCTGCTGCAACGTCGTTATAATGGTAGGATCCGCTAAGGATGCTCCGTAATGCCTTGTAGCCGGGCAAAAACAAAGCTGGCTTTCTTGCTGCAAAAACAGACAACCTGGTTGCTGCCTGCTGTAAGATGCCAAGGTTTTCGGCGCTGATCTGTTTTGCTTGCCGGAGTTCGCCTAAAATACCCAATGCTTTGCGGACCGCCAGGTCATTGTCTTCTGCGGGTCGTTTATCCTCTCTGTACACAGGCTGGTTTATACCGGCAAGCTCGCCCGTTAACCGTTTTTCCGGTTGTAAGGGTGTTGTTCTCGTACCTGTTTTGGCCACGTATGCCCTTGATTTTTGCTGGAGATCCTTGAGTAACCGCAACGCCCTGTATTCAAAAGGCAGTGCATCACGGGGTTTTATCGTACGCAGTTGCAATTCTGCTTTCCACATCTCGTTGAGCGTTGCCTTTAACTGCTTTTTTGTTTGCGGGTCAAAAAAGGTGGCGTCTTCGGCAATGTCGTGTTTATGCGAGTAGCTTTCGACCACTTTATCGGTGTTCCCGAACTCCTCGTTATGTTCTTCGCCTTCATGGTCGTGATCGCCTCCAATGTCAGTATCCGTCTCTTCACCGAGAAACTTTCCATACCGTAAACGGAGTAGTTTTTGATCAACGCCCAAATCGTTGCTTTTGGCAGCAAATGCGGCCGTACTCATGGTATCCCTGTCTCTTAGAAGCTGCTCGGTTTCAATGATGATCTGGCGTTGGCTTCGGAAGAATTCCGGTTTAAGATCAACCCCATTTGCAAGCCCTTCAATCTCCATCAACTTTGCGGTGTCTTCGAGCCGAACGATAAAAATGTCGGAACGTTTAAGCTGTTGGTAACTGTCTTTTGCAGACACATAGAAATACAATTCGTCTCCTGGTTGCATTCCCATCTGCATTAAGTCAATCTGGCGTGTGAGCTGGTAATGATTATTGCCGGGAGAAAAGTTTGAGAACGATAAGTGCTGTTCCTTAAACTTGACCGCTTCACCGCTCCCGCTTGCAATGGTGGCATAGATACCTGAAGCGGTGATGCCATAGTCGTCGGTCAGCCGCACATTTACCAGGGTTTTAGGGGGTTGACCATATTCGACCAGGCTGCTCGGTTTTGGTGATCGCACGCTGATGATCGGCGGCTGATCGAGGACAACTTCGATGCTGTAAAGTTCGGAAAGATGATCGTTGATCTTAACCTGGTAAAAGCCGGGCGCACTAATCTTCTTTTGGGTCCGCCATATTTTGTTGTTTTTGGCTGCAGGCGACAAATGTAGAACCTGCTTATCGTTGAAGATTATCTGGATGCTATTTACCGCGAGACTCGTAGTAATCTGCCAGTTCACTATTGCAGCTTTTTCGGCAACAAGGTTAAAGCGCTCCTGCTCGCGTACCGACTTACGGGTGTATGCAGGCGGGCTTATTCGAATACGTGCCGACTTAACTTCAGCAAGTCTGATCTCTGGTTTTGGCTTACCAACAGGAGCAATCAATGCAGGTGTTCTTTGAGCAGCCGGAGTAAAGAGGAGTAACGATGATATCACCAGAGAAAGTGCGATCAAACCAGCTGACAATCGTAATCCCTTTTTCAATACAGCCGGCTCGGGCACCGCTCCGACTGCATGCAACACTTTTCGGGCCTGCAGTTTTTCCAGGGTGTTCAACTCACCAGGTGACTTGAGCAAAAGCCCCGCACTCTCCTGCAGGCCGGGTACGGACCTGTTGAGAAAACTTACTATCTCGTTCTGCTTGATGGGGATGAACCAGCGATGCCGCCTGGCTGCCACGGCAGCAATGAATATCAACACAGCCGCAGGCCATGAGGATATGCCGAATTCGATGATTAAACCAACGGATAAAATGATCGCAGCGGTAAGCATTAACAGGTACGCCAGCAGAACCTTCGACGTCCAGCGTTTTCGCAACGAAGCCACGATCTCCTTTCCATGTAAATCATGCATTGCCCACTCCTTTTGTTGCTCTGAAAGATAGCCATCGCTCGACTAAAAATAGGACAAACGCCAGCAGCCAGAACCAATTGCTTAAGTCCGCCCTTTCTGCGAGTTCTGCTTTTGGTGTAGTACGCTTACCCGGGTTGATCGTTGGCAGAACCTGTTGGGGGTCGATGGTACGGAGATCACTGCCTGGGGCACTTGTTTCCCTGGAGCCAAGCAACAAGCGGTAAAGCTGTTCGGGAAACTGGCTGCTCCACGGAAGATCATTCCATGCCGGATCGAAGTGGCTATAAAAACGGTAAATCGGGGGTTGCCCTTGTTCCCTCGTGAGCAGTGCCTTTCCATAACCGTCCTTCCATAGCGTAACTGCGTTTTCCGGTAAGCTATCAGGAGCCTCGACCCGGCGATATAGCTTGTCGCTCTCCCCGCGATTTGATGGAACAATAATCTTTGCATATCCAGCCTCCGGCCTACCACTGGCATATACAAATATATTTTTGTGGTTGGTCGATGGCAGGTCTTCTGCAGATAACCAGAACAACCAGTCTGCTGCCGGTAAGTTATTGTTCCGTTTGGCAATTAAAATTGAAATTGGCCGGCTGGTGAAGTCGCGGATGGCCCGCAGTGCCGCATCGAGGTACATGGCGTCGTGTGATTGTTTACCGGAATAAACAACAACCTTTAGCAAACTTGTATCCACCGGGATGCTGTCTTTACCAGCAGCATCAGTGATCATCGTTCGCCCATTGTGATTTATCGGTTTAATACCTTCAACATTTGAAGCTGCATCCACAACGGCATAACTGGTTCCGGTTGGTCCGGTGGATTCCAATGCCACTTTAATGCGGTTATCAGCTGTTTTGAAGGCATCGACAACACGCTTCTTTATCGTATCGGCGGTTGGATAAACGTGCCATTGAAGGTTCATGGAAACAGACGGCCTCGCTCCCGAGAAATTGTGGAGCAGGTTTGAAGTAAAGAGATAAACCGGAAGATCTTTAGGCGCAATTTGGTTAAGCGATTTCACCAACTGCCAATAGGATGCCTCAAGACTCTTGCTGGTGTCGGCGACTGACTTAATCGCCTGCTCCCACTCCATCTTTTCAAATCCGGGCTCAAAAAATCGAAAGGTAAAACCTGCTCTCAGCAGCGAGTCGATCGTTGGCTTAAAATAGCTGTAACACGCGCTGAGGTCTTGCTTTTCCATCAACAGCCATCCTTTTTCGGCTGTCGTCGTTTTTTCCCGGTTATAGAACGGTTTCGCCAACAGCATTGCCAGCGCAATCAATATAAGGCAGCGAAGGATCAATAACAGGAGTTCCGACAGCTTTAAACTTGTTGCAGATGCCCTTGAACTTTCCATGAGCAACGCTATGCTGCCAACTTTGAGAACCTTACCCGTTTTTACGTTCCACAAATGGATAATCACCGGGAAGGTAATTCCGGCAATTGCCCATAACCATGTGGATTGCAGGAAGTGCATAATGTTAAGCCACCATTTTATTTCGTTGCACAAGAAAGTCCCGCAAAGCCTCATCAACCGGTTGAGCTGTGTTGATTAACCGATAAAAAATGTTCCTATCGAGTAAACCCGCACGTATATCAGCGAGGTACTTGTCGAGTACTTCTTTATACACCTTGTTACTCTTTGTTGCATCGATACGGATAGTTTTCCCCGTTTCAAGGTCTTCCAGCGTGCTGAATCCTTTGTAATCGAGGTTTAGTTCATTTGGTGCGAGCAGGTGAAATACAATGATCTCGTGTTTATTCGATGCCAGAGCGTGCAGGAGCTGGCTGATCTCACCTTGCTGTTCGTAATAATCGGTAATAAATATGAGCAGTTCCCTTTTGTTGATGCCGGAGAATACGCTTTTATAATCCACCGCATCGGTAAATGCCCCATGGGGACTAATTTGTTCCAATTGGTAATAGATGCGGGCAAGGTGCTGATGATCCTGGCGGGCCGGCAGCGAAAAAAGATCGCCTTGCCGAAAGACAAACAAACCTGTTGCATCCCCTTGTTTCTGCGCGAGGTAAGCCAGCGATGCGGCCAGGTACCGGGCATATTCCATCTTGGTAAAAGCACCAAAAGCGTGGTTCATCGATGCACTTGCGTCTACAAGAAGCCGAACCGAAATGCTGGTTTCAATCTCAGACTCCCGGATGTAATAGCGGTCGGAACGGGCAAACATCTTCCAATCGAGTCGGCGCAAATCGTCGCCGGCCTGGTAACTTCGATACTGGCTAAACTCCATACCTACTCCTTTCACGCT
>JASLBT010000335.1 GCA_030146445.1 Segetibacter sp.
CTGGCAGCCGGGAAAAGTGGTCGACGTTTGGGCCTACTACAACCAGGCTGACGAAGCAGAGCTGTTTTTGAACAATGTATCACTAGGCGTTAAGAAGAAGTCAGGCGATACGCTGCATGTAAAATGGCAGGTTCCTTTTCATCCGGGAGTGCTAAAGGTTGTAACGAAGAAAAATGGCAAAGTAGTTTTAACCCAACAACGTGTGACCGCGGGCAAACCTGCAGCGATCAGGCTTTCAGCGGACCGCAGCAACATCAAGGCGAATGGGAATGACTTGTCATTTGTAAAAGTGACCATTATCGATGCAAATGGGAATGTCGTGCCCGATGCAGACAACCTCGTTAAATTTCGACTATCCGGTAATGGCTTTATTGCCGGGGTCGACAACGGCTTACAAACAAGCCTCGAACCTTTCAAGGCAAATCAGCGGAAAGCATTCAACGGGCTGTGCCTGACCATTCTCCAATCCAATGGTAGACCCGGAGCCATTACGCTGGAAGCCGAAGCTGAAGGTTTAAAATCATCTCGGGTAGTTATTAACGCCAGGTAAAGTCAGCGTACAAGGGTGCTGGCTGCATTATGGTATAAGTTCTAATTGTCACCAGGTTCTCGTAGCGCTTATCCGGGGCTACCTCGGCATGATCGGCAGAAAGTCAATGTTAGCGAGACCGTACATCAATACAGCTTTGAGATGCTATTTGAACACCAGAAATATCACATGGTATCCCGCGTTTTCAAACATGTGCCTTGCTATGTACGATATGTAGACCGAGGAAAGACATAGATTAAGGCACCGGTTTCTCTACGTGCTTCAATGTAAGAATAGGTGTCTCCGGTAAAAACCTCGAATCACTGGGACGCCGGCAAACATAAACCCGCAACACCGGGTCTCCCAGGCACTTCCGTACCCACATTTTCTGTAGCTTAGTACCGTTATCGCATCGACGACAATTAAACATAACGTTTTGAAAAGAAGGGATTTCTTACACTTAGCCGGTATCGGTATTGGTGCTTCTGTACTGGACTCAATCCCGGTATTTGGCGCCCCGGTTTCCGTCGAACAGGCATTAACACCTGTCGACAATATGCTCAAAAAGCAAATGGCAGACATCGCCCTTAACGAAGGCAGGAGCAAAGGGGCAACCTATGTAGACGTACGCCTGGGCCGATACCTCAACCAGTTTATCAATACAAGGGAGAAAAAAGTCGAAAATGTCTCCAACACCGAATCGTATGGCATGGGTATCCGCGTTATCGCCAACGGATGCTGGGGTTTTGCCGCCACAGACAACCTTACCAAAGAGAACATCGCCAAAACGGCTGCCCTTGCCGTGCAGATAGCAAAGGTGAATGCCCGCTTATTAACAGAGCCGCTGAAACTCGCGCCGCAAGAGGGATATGGAGAGGTAAGCTGGAAAACCCCCATTGAAAAGAATGCCTTTGAAGTGCCCATCAAGGAAAAAATCGACCTCTTGCTTCGGGTAAATGACGTGGCCATGCGCAATGGTGCCACCTTTGCAACGTCCTCACTGTTCCAGGTGAATGAACAGAAATATTTCGCTTCAACAGATGGTTCTTATATCGACCAGGACATCCACCGCATCTGGCCAACATTCACAATCACGAAAACGGATAAGCAGTCAGGAAGGTTCGAGACCCGGAATGCCCTCAGTGCGCCCGTTGGAATGGGTTACGAATACCTCGTACCTGATACTACAGAAGAAATACAGGGACACCTTGTTTTGTACAAAAAACGGTACAACATGTTGGAAGACGCCCGTGCCGCCGCCAGCCATGTCGACCAGAAGTTGAAAGCAAAACCGGTCGAACCTGGAAAGTATGACCTGGTGATCGATCCCACCAATCTTTTCCTCACCATTCACGAATCGGTTGGCCATCCAACAGAACTCGACCGTGTACTCGGTTATGAGGCCAACTACGCCGGAACAAGCTTTCTCACGCTCGACAAGTGGAAAGCCGGCAATTTCAATTTTGGCAACAAACTCGTGAACTTTCATGCTGACAAAACTGCTCCAGGCTCGCTCGCCGCAGTCGGATACGATGATGAGGGTGTAAAGTGTAAAGACTGGCCAATAATTAAAGACGGGGTACTTGTAAGTTACCAAACCATTCGTGACCAGGCGCATATCATCGGGCTGAACGAGTCGCAGGGTTGCTGTTATGCCGACAACTGGAACAGCGTCCAGTTTCAGCGCATGCCAAATGTTTCACTGCTGCCGGGGAAAACCCCACTGAAAGCAGTAGACATGATCAAAAACGTTGAAAAAGGAATATATATCCTCGGGCGAAATTCTTACAGTATCGACCAGCAACGTTACAACTTCCAGTTTAGCGGGCAACTTTGTTTCGAGATCAAAAACGGAAAGGTTGGTGGATTACTGAAGGACGTGGCGTATCAATCGAATACACAGGAGTTCTGGAATTCTACAGCTGCCATCTGCGACCAGTCTGATTACCGGCTGGGAGGTTCGTTTTTCGATGGTAAGGGGCAGCCTTCTCAGGTCAGTGCGGTATCACACGGTTGTGCTACCACGCGGTTCAACGGGGTAAACGTGATCAACACCGGCAGGCGCATATAATTATAGGTGTTTTAGTAAAAGCAAAAGCCAGGCAATATTGCCCGGCTTTCTTTATTCTACTTCAACTGTTCTCCTATATTTCTTTGATCCATTGCTCAACGAAGCTTCGGGCTGCCTGCACAGATGGTTTTCCGGCGCGGAAAGCAAGTTTCCAACGGCTGTCCTTTTTTTCATATTCGGGCTTAACAAAATACTTGATTCCCTTTTTCTCCACCAGCTGCGCATCAAAGTCAACGTTTTCTGTCACTTTGAGAAATTCCTGGAGCCGAACCTTGATCATGGGCATGTGATTATCCGGATATTTTGCTTCCCAATCCCGGATTCTTGCCTGGTAGCCCTGCTCCATTTGTTGCTTCATCGCAGGATAATTTTTTGTATAAGCTTTAATGTTTTTGTTCTCCGGGTCCTCAGCCATCTTCAAATTTTGGCGGGCGTATTCAATCATCTGATCAAAGATCTTCTTGGTATCACCGCTGGCCTTCTTCTGGCTTTCTATCGACGAGGCCAGCGTTTCTTTGGCCCGTTTAATCATGTCTGCTTTTAATTCTTCAGGGGTCTGGATTTTTTGCAGCGGTTTTGGCTTGTACCGCGCTTTAAGCAATGCATACTCTTTTTTAAAGTCCTCGGTTTGAACATACTGTTTTGCGTAAGCGGCTACATCTTTGGTGATGGCAGCACGGTCACCAACAGCGATGTTCTTCAGGTTTCGCATGCCATAGTAATCGAGATATCCTCCCAGAAATCCGCTGTTTATTTTACGGTTGGCCTGGTCCTTTGGAATGCCAAGCTGTGCCAGGAAATCTCCAGCCGGTTTTACCCGGAAAGACAAAAAAGAAAAGGTGGAAAGTGCAACAAGCACGACAGGCAGTGCAGTTGCTAAAATGCTTAAGCAACGTTTGAAGTTATTTTTCATGACGATTGAAGTATTATGACTAGTAATTGATGAAGTGGGGGTATGAAGGCGGTGTGGCCTTTGTAACAAACTCTTTATAAGAACCGTTGTCGCGGACCGCTTCGTACTCCACTACCTTTTGTACCTGGGCGGCAGGGTCCTCGCTGGTAGAAGTATTAAAGAAGACGGTCAGGTCGGCATACACAAAAACCGGTAGGATGATAAAGGCAATGAGTACATGAAATGTAAATTTAAGCTTGCTCATACTATAGATTTTTCTGGTTTCAGTTGTTTGTTGTAAGTCAAATTTGCGACGATCTTTTCCGTAATGAAATAGCTTGATGCATGAATTGTAATAATCTGGCAATGAAATGAAACATTATCGCAACAAAACGAAAGCTTAAACACCCCTAAAATTTCGTTTGTTTATACTTTCGTGTGGCACTGCGGGCTAATGCATTTACATAGACCTTCAGTATACCGGTACGGCGGGATTTCGTTTGTTCCCAGGCAGTGTTTCAACAGCCTCAACCGAATTGCTGATTTCTGCGAATGAATTGTGTATTTCAGCCGCAACTACTGCTTGCAAACAGTTTAGCTAATAGCCGTTCTATCATAGCACTTAGGCTTGCCCGATCAAATTTGTAAGAACTGCTGCAATATGGTTTCGGTTCCGGAAGGTTGGTATGTGAATTCCGTATGAATTGTCGAAAACGGGCGATGAGACGTGAACCACCAGCGTATAGCATTATAAACTTAGAGTTGAATTGCATCTGCCCCGACATATAAATGACGAGAGATCGAGCCTCGAAGGTCGATTTTAACGTTTGGATGTTCAATGTTGAATGATCACCGAAGCTGTCGTACCGGGGGTACGAGGGATCTATTCCGCAATGATGGCACGTAAGCGCTTACTTTCAAATATTAAGGGGTTACATCAATGTCGGGTAGTTACGCTAGTTCGCAATTAGGCTGCGTAGCGAAACTGCAAGACACGCCATCGGGATGAACCGGGTTCGGACCGGGTGCGACGCCGCCGCTCTGCAGTCGGGGGGGCTGTCACTCCGACTGCACAGCCGGGCAGGACTTTTACGACAACAATCCTATTCACCGGGGTGATAGATGCAGCCCACTACATTTGACAAAGCGTGCGATTTGGTCGTCGGCGTCGCTTGCCCAGCCGTCTTCATGAATTCATCTCGCGATGTGGGCATCGAATGGAGCTTTTTAGGGGTGCATCAATCACCGCGTTAGCGGCCGGGTACTGGTCCGGAAAGCTGTCATTCGGGGAAGAAGAAATTACGAAGTACGTTAGTTGCTTTTCTCCGGACTTTCGATATTAAAGAAGTTGTTCTCCTCTTTTCTTTTGAACCCAAAGTTGTAGCGGATGTTCAAGCCGAACCTGCGCGTATCTGCCTCGCGGTAGCCGCTTGCGCTAACTGTTCCCTGGTTCAGGGTGAACTTATTGTTGTTGGTAAACAAAACATCGTTGGCACTAAGGGAAACCGTCAGCTTCTTATTCAAAAATTGCTGGTTAAGGCTAATGTTCAGCGCACCAAATGAACTGAGCTCGTAAAATTGCAGCTGTCCGTTAAAGCGTGCAAAACCATTCAGGGTTAACCGGGTTGTTTCTGTAACCTTTAGCGTTTGATACGAGAAGATCGACCAACTGCCACGCTTGAAGCCGAGTGGTCTATTCTCGTACAACCCCTGGTAATGATTGTGGTTGTACTGTGCGCCGGCTACAATAAAGTACCATTTTCCCGGTGGGATCGCACCAAGTATCCTGAAATAAGTTTCTTTATTCGTCCCCAGGTTGTCGTACGTGCGATAGGCAACGCTTTTGCTGCTGTCCGCCTGGTAAATGACGTTGGTGAAAATGTCCTTTGTATCGTTAACTCCTATGGCAAATATCGGGCGTTCATCCACTGAAATATTTGCTTCGTAATTCCTGGTAAACTGCGGGCGTAGCGTGGGATTGCCCGTTTCAGAAAGGTAGGGATCGATGTACCGCAGGAACGGGTTCAAAAGCTCGTAAGTCGGGCGACTAATCGTACGGCGGTACACCAGGTAAGCTTTCAGCTCATAGCCCATGATCGACATGAGGTTACGGCTGAGGTATATATAAGGAAAAAAGTCTGTCCTGTTGATATTGAACGACGTATCCTTTGGAACAAGTTGGTTTCCGTTCATGTTGGTGTTTTCCACCCGGCCTCCAGCTTTTACGATAATTCCCCCAATGTTTTTCGATGCCTGGAGATATCCGGAGTTGATGTTTTCGGTATACTTAAAAAAGGCTGTTCTACCTATATCAGGGCTCCTTTCTGAATTGAACTCGCGATAATACCGGGCGTCATTTTGAAAATCCGTGAATGTCGACTTTAACCCGGTTTCAACCACTACCTTCCCGGGGAACTTCCAAAGGAGGTTTGATGCAAGGCTAAGAAAGGCCAACCTTGTTTTGGCCTCTCCATCGCCGCCAACGGATGGGCGATCGGGTTGTTTGAAGTTGGTAGAAAAATCCTGCTGGTTGTTATTTGGCGAAAAGGTGTAGGAAACGTCGTTGGTCCACTCACTGCCTGCGCTGTCGATCTTGTATTTGCTGGCAAGGCTTTGGGTTACAGAGATACCCATTGCCCGATTTTGTACATCCGCAACGTTGCTGCTGACGAGGTTGCCGAGGCTCAGTCTCCTGATATCAGATGTGTTCAGTGTATTGTTTCGGCTTTCATTGGTATTGACCCGGCCATCATAGCTGAGTTCCCATTTTTTGTTGAATTGGTATCCGCCACCATAACCAATGTAAAAGCTGCTACCAGGATATCTTGAGTATGCTTGTTGGCTGAGTAAGGAGTCTGCTGCGAACAACCGGTCGGTGTTGATCCGGTCGTAGGTGTTTCGGAGACTGAATTGAAGATTTATATAAGTATTGACCTTTCCATTGCTGTTGTTCAGGTTAATTCCGGCAAACTGGTTGCCATAGGTTCCCTGGTTCAGGCCGAGGTTAACGCTGCCTGTCAGACCAATACGAACGCCTTTTTTTAAAACAACGTTTACAATACCGCCGCCGCCGCTTGCATCATATTTGGCGGACGGTGTGCGCAGTATTTCTATGCTTGCAATAGCACTGGGCGGCAAACTTTTAAGCATCGTGGAAATGTCCGCGGCACTCATCTTCTGCTCGCGTCCATTTATATAAATTCTTGATGGCGTGGTACTGCTGAGGTAAACATTTCCATCCTGGTCAACAAACAAGCCTGGTGTTTTCTCCAGTATTTCGAAAGCATTGGTGCTGGATAAGGCGAGATTTTCAGGATCAACGATCATCTTATCATCTTCCTGCCTGAACATCGGCCGGGTAGTCGTGACCACAACGTTACCCATCGTTGATTTTGCGGGCAGCAGTACCACTCGCAGGGTGTCCTGGGTGGTAACCGTCAGTTGTTTTTGCGCCGTTGCATACGACACGGAACTTGCAAGAACGTTGTAGGTTTTCCCGTTTGTAAATGCCATCGTGACGATCCCGTACGAGTCGGTCACCCGTTGAGTTCGCAAAGTAGAGTCGGAAACTTCCACCGCCTGTACGGTGGCAAACGGAATGGCTTGATGGCTGGTATCGGATACGCTGATTACAATCGTTTGTTGCTGCCCGGCTATTGCCCCCGCCAGGAAAACGGCGATAATTGAGAATACCAACCTGAGGGTGACCTCACCTTTTGGCCTCATCGAAATAGTGGTATTGCCTGAATGGCCAGACGATTGTTCCGGCATATGGGTCTGCATGAAAAGCTTTATCTTTTAACCCGGCAAAAGTAACTGCAAGCGGCCTTCGGGGGCAGACGAGCGTTGGAAAGCCTGTTATTGTTTTACTAATTCAGCCATCCACCTCTTTTACCACGTATTGTTGAATGATGAACCAATGCCGTGTGGTAACCAACGAACGTCCGGTTGCTGCCTGAAAACTTCCCGCACAAATGCGTGATAGCCGTCAGACGGGCGTTAGCCCGGCGGGAAACCGAAACTCCAATGAAAACATCTGCCAGGAACCACAAAGGTTCCGTCGCGCTACGTTTCACTCATGCAAGTTTTTTTGGGACGAGCTATGTATCGCTGATCGGGCATCGTGGTGCCGTGCCCCCAACTTGTTGGTGGGTCACTCACTTCAGCTATCTCAGCATTGCTGAACAGGTTTAACAACACACACACCTGCCTTTACATAACAATGAAATAGATACGCGGGCTATAATCGTAATGATCTTTTATGTACTTTATCCGATAATCAAAACAGTTGCTCCACAATGGATAACGATAACATTCTGATTTCGGGTAACAGGAAAGTTAATGTCGAAGACCAGTCGATCCGGCTGTATTTCCCTGACGCCCGGATTGAGTCCTTCAGCGTTGGTACGACCAGGGGAGTTGACGACGTCGTTCACACGGTAGCGGTTGAAAAAAACGATGTTGTGGTACTTGAGTTTGAAAACAACATCAAATGGTTTTACGACTCCGCAGATTTCAAAAACAAGATAAGGCAACAGCAACCCGCTGGCCGTGGGGCCGAGCCAGACGGCACCCTTGTAGTGCCTTTGCAATGGCAGGATTCGAGCCAATCAAGAGGTTTGATTTCAGGTGCGATAAAATTGCTTGGTCTAAACGTCTTCAAAAACATTGTCGGAGAAAAAATTGCAAAATCCATTGCACAACGCATTGAGCAGAACAATCCGAATATTGTCTATGAATGTGACGGTGAACTCAACTTGTCAGACACCTTCGACCCGGCATCCGTAAAAGACGCAAATGCGACGTACCTGTTGTTGCTCCACGGTACAGCGTCTTCTACAAAGGGCTCATTTGAAGGCTTGATTAAACAGCAGGGTGGAACCGTTTACCGTTCGTTGTACAAAAAGTACGAAGGCCGGATCATTGCCTTCGAACATCGAACATTCACCGAAAGCCCGATCCAAAATGTAATTGCCTTACTCGAACAACTGCCCGATAACATTACCCTCGACCTCCTGAGCCATTCGAGGGGCGGGCTGGTTGGTGAAGTGCTTGCAAGAATCGGAACGGACACTGGCAGCGGTGTTTTTACAAAAAAGGAGCTTGCACTGCTGGGTAAAAATGAAGAGGCTGCCAGCCTGGTTGCTGAAATAGCAGCGTTGCAAGAAGCGGTGAGCACAAAGAAAATCCGGGTGAACCGGTTTATTCGCGTTGCATGTCCGGCTGCAGGAACAACACTTGTTTCAGACCGGATGGATACCATCTTAAATGTTTTATTTAATGTACTGAGTAATATCGGAGGGGAAACGGTTGGCACAATCGTCGACGGCATCAAAGCCCTGGTAACTGCTGTAGTAAACGAGAAAAACGACGTGAACACACTGCCTGGTATCGAGTGCATGCGACCTACTTCAAATTTCATAAAAGCCCTCAACTTTTTTGAGACAAAGATCAATTCAGACCTGGTGGTTATTGCCGGAGACGCACACGGGGAAGGATTTGTAAATCGTATCAAGATGTTCCTGGTAGACTCGTTCTACAAGGAAGACAATGACCTCGTGGTAAACACGGCATCAATGAAAAAAGGAACGAGGCGATCAGGCACTTTCCCGATATATGATGAACGAAAAAGCGAGGTAAATCACTTCAACTATTTTATTAACGCAGCTACTCAAAACATCATCTTCGAAGCTTTGGGAGGTAAAACAAGCCAAAGCCGCGGATTTTATAACAGCACCGACCTGGAAGCCGC
>JASLBT010000396.1 GCA_030146445.1 Segetibacter sp.
CTTGCGCGATGTTTAAGATACCCCCGGAAGGTATTGCGCTTATATTACCAATTGATCACTTTTGTGACATGTTTCGCACTGCCACAAACGTGCTCGGAAATGCACTTGCAACGAGCGTCGTAAGCAAATGGGAAAATTCGCTCGAAAGCTGATTTGTTAATCACCTTAAGTTTAATTCATGGATTCGCTGCTGGAATTTATAAAAAATCTGACAGACCCCGTTTGGATAAACCAACACGGCGGCTTATACATTGTTGTATTGATCATTTTTGCAGAAACCGGCTTATTTGTCGGCTTTTTTCTACCAGGCGATTCGCTGCTCTTTATTACCGGTATGATCATCGCGAACTCGCTTGCGCCATTTCAGAGTGATTCACTTAACCTCTTTTATTGGATGACACTGATCTCCGTAGCCGGAATTATCGGTAACATGGTCGGTTATTGGTTCGGCAAAAAGTCGGGCCCGCTGATTTTTGAACGAAGAGACACCTGGTTGTTCAAGAGAAAGCACATCGTGCAGGCAAAAGACTTCTACGACAGACGGGGCGGCTCGGCGATCATCTTTGCCCGGTTTCTTCCCATCGTGCGCACCTTTGCGCCAATCGTTGCCGGGGTAGTGAAAATGGATTATAGGAAATTCCTGTTTTTTAATGTGATCGGATGTATCGCATGGGTCATCAGCATGATCATGGCAGGTTACCTGCTTGGCGCCAACGTTTGGGTTAAAAAGAACCTCGAATATATTGTAATCGGGCTGGTGTTGGTGACAACTGCGCCGGTATTATTTAAGATGTTTTTTAGCAAAAAGAAGTCTCCCATTATCGAAGTGGCAGAAGATATTGCCGATGAAAAGCTGAAAACCCCGTCGGAATAATTGAAAACTATGGATAAGCGTGCGTATGGCATCTTTTCGATACCGGTGATCGTGGGTGCTTTGGGCTACTTCGTCGACATATATGATCTCCTGCTTTTTGGCATCATCCGCAAAGCAAGTCTTGCATCGCTCGGCCTGACTCCCGAAGAAGTTTTAACCAAAGGAGAATTCATCATTGGTATCCAGATGGTAGGGCTGATGATTGGTGGTATTATTTGGGGTATCATGGGTGATAAAAGAGGCCGACTGAGCGTCTTGTTCGGCTCGATCGTGTTGTACTCACTGGCAAACATTGCCAATGGTATGGTTCAAACCGTAGATCAATATGCCGTGCTGCGTTTTATAGCGGGGGTGGGTTTGGCAGGTGAACTTGGCGCAGGCATCACCCTTGTATCGGAACTACTGCCTAAAGAAAAGAGGGGAATAGGAACTTCCCTGGTAGCGGGAATTGGTTTAACGGGTGCTGTAGTCGCTTATTTTATTTCCAAAGAATTCGACTGGCGGGTTTGCTACTATATCGGTGGAGCAATGGGCTTGTTGCTGTTGTTGTTAAGGGTAAGTGTATTTGAAAGCGGCATGTTCAAAGAAACCAAAGAACTGAATGTAAGCCGTGGAAACTTTCTCATGCTGTTCAACAATAAGGATCGCTTTTTTACTTACCTGAAATGTATATTGATCGGGTTGCCCACCTGGTTTGTTATTGGGGTGCTGGTAAGTTTTTCCGATAAGTTTGGTACCGAAATGGAGATCACCGGCGCCATTGATCCCGGACGCGCAATCATGTACGCCTATGTAGGTATTTCCATAGGCGACGTTCTGATCGGCTTGCTTAGCCAAAAATTGCGAAGCCGGAAAAAAGCACTGTTTGTATTTTACGGTCTTACTGCTGTTTTTATGGCCTTATTCTTCTCGCAGCAAGGCGGCAGCCCCGGGACCATGTACCTGATTTGTGCGGGGCTCGGTTTTGCCACTGGTTTTTGGGCGATTTTTGTTACCATTGCGGCAGAACAATTTGGTACGAACATCAGGGCGATGGCAGCTACTACTGTCCCGAACATGGTCAGGGGTGCGCTACCACTGATCATTCTTTTGTTCAAGTATTTACGCGAGGGAGTAGGCTACATCAATGGCGCGATTATCACTGCGGCTATTATTATGTGCATCACCCTGGTAGCTGCCTGGTTTACCCGCGAGACCTTTGGCAAGGACCTCAATTATGTAGAAGTTTAAGCCATAACCCCGAAGCAGAAAAAAAACGTATAAACCTGGAAGAGCTAACTACCCAATCAGGTACACCTGCCAGAAGCGGATTGAAGATCCTGATCATCAGGTTCTCTTCGATCGGAGACATCGTGCTGACCACCCCGGTTGTTCGATGCCTAAAACAACAACTGCCTGGCGCTGAGCTTCACTACCTTACCAAACAGTCGTTCGCCGGAATTATCCGGAATAATCCATACATCACAAAAACGATCTTACTCGATAACAGCTGGGAGCTGATGATGCATTCACTCCGGCAGGAACAGTACGATTATGTAATCGACCTCCACCACAATTTACGTACGCTCAGGATTAAACGTGGGCTCGGAGCCAGGAGCTTTTCGTACAACAAGCTAAATGTTCAAAAATGGCTGCTCGTTAATTTCAAGATCAACAGGATGCCTTCGGTGCACATTGTGGACAGGTATATGGAGACGGTTCGTTCTCTTGGTCTGGTAAACGATGGTAAGGGGCTGGACTACTTCATACCCGAAAAGGACCGGGTTCCTTTAGACGACATACCGGCCGCACAATCGTTGGGATACATCGCCGTCGTGATTGGCGCTGCGCTAAATACAAAAAAACTCCCCGTTGAAAAGTTAACGGAGCTGTGTAATAAAATTGATTATCCCATTGTTCTCCTGGGCGGTCCCGAAGACCGGGGAGAAGGTTCGATCATTGCTGCTTCAAACCCCATCAAAATTTATAACTCCTGTGGTAAGTTCAACCTTAATGAAAGCGCCGACCTGGTTCGCACGGCCAGGCTGGTGATCACGCATGATACCGGCCTAATGCATATTGCGGCAGCTTTTGGTAAACCCATCATTAGTGTTTGGGGAAACACTGTTCCGTCCTTTGGTATGACCCCGTACTATGGCTTTAATGCAAGTGTATCGCATATGATGGAAGTAACGGGTTTGAGTTGCCGGCCATGTAGCAAGATTGGTTATGCGAAGTGCCCGCTTGGCCATTTTAAATGTATGAACAACCACAACATGGAAGAACTCGCGCAGCGTGCAATGGCTTTGGTTAGGAAGTAGGTATATAGGTATCGGGTTCCAGGTATTGGTGTCTGGTAGGTGATGGCAATGACTTTAAAAAAGCCGCAGTATGTGGCATAGGTTTCCGGCAAATTAGCGGGTTGGCAGGATGCAACAACCTCATAAATAAAAAAGATCAAACCGCCCAATCTCCCGTTCCAGGCAGGCTTGCCTTGTTTAAGCCAGAGCCAGAGAAAAGCTGCTTCCACTTTCACAAACGCCAGCAAGGAAGAAATTAGTAATTGGTCTTACAAACTGGCATCAGGGTCAAAGTTCAACGCACATGTTAAGATAATCTATCCAAACAATGTCTCCATCCCAAAGTATTAAGAACATTCACCCGTTTTGTTTTCCGATAGCTTTTTCGGTTTAGCGCTTTGCCGTAAGTTTGCAACCTGAATGAAAAAGTGGTTAACATTCCTATTGCTGATAGTTGCCATCACGGCCACCTTTTATCCTTGCTGTAGCGTGGATGAATGCAGTACCGATCTATTGACTGAGTCCGCTTCAGATCACAACACTGAAGAGTCAGAAGGTAGTTGTTCTCCGTTCGTCAGTTGCGGCACTTGCCCGGGGTTTGCACATTCAACAAAGACTGTCGTTGTTCCATCGATGACAGAGGAAAAGCCGGTTCACCATTCAAGGGTGATTTCATTAACTGTCTCCACTTATACACCTTCCCTGTTACAGCCCCCACGGTTCGGGTAGTTCATTTACAGAGACTCACGATTCCGTTTACTTAATAATCTCCTAAAAGTATTATGAAGCTTATACTATTATGTAGTGTGCTGCTTGCCTGTACAAGCATTTATGCGCAGCATACAATTACACTATCAATAAAAAAGAGCGAAGAAAGACAGCCACTTTCTGGTGCTACAGCAACAATCAGTTTACTTAACAAGACAATCGCGGCAGACAGCTTAGGTATTGCCAGGTTTTCAGACCTTGCGCCAGGCACATATACCGTTCTCGTCTCCTTTGTGGGTTTAGAAGAAAAGGAGCTTTCTGTAACAGTTCCTATGCCAACAGAAGAACCATTGGAAGTA